>JAFSBP010000262.1 GCA_017437205.1 Lachnospiraceae bacterium | reverse complement strand
TATGAAAAAGAAAAACAAAGAGCTGAATGAGTTGATGGATCAGTTCACCCCCGGAAAGAGTGGCATGCTTGGCATGTTCAAAAAGGTGAAGGTGAACACAGATCAGCCGGCGAAGACCTCCATCGGTCAGTGGGTGCAGGCGCAGGAATGCAGCTGTTATGTGTGTGATTATAGCAAAGGCTCCTATGCCCGCTATTTGGATACCTTCTTTGAACTTTACCGCAGAAACGATGAGTTTAAGATGCTATTCGAGAATTGCAAAGGTTTTTGTCTGCCACACTTCGGTGATATTACCGAGGCCGCTGATGTGGTACTCACCGACAAGGAGAAGACAGAGTTTTTTGAGATATTGTTCCGGTTGATGAAGGAGAACATGGCAAGAGTCCACGAGGATGTGCTGTGGTTTGTGGATAAGTTTGATTATCGCAATATTAACGCAGACTGGAAGAATTCCAAGGACGCGGTTCCTCGTACCATGCAGAAGATGGCGGGAGGACATCCGGCAGATCCGCCGTTTGAGCAGGACAAATAAAGAAAATGACATAGTTTTTCACAGAGGACATTCCGATATGAGGTATGTCTTTTTTCTATATACAATCTTAATATGGAAAACGAGGGTCTTAACACACATTTTATCTGCTTTTTATTATGATAATCCTAACAGGAACATAGGAGGAATATAATGCGATCCGTTTTTCAACATTGGAAATTAAGTTCATCCCAGATAATCATGTTTGGATTTGCGTTGGTGATTTTGGCAGGTGCGTTGCTGTTAACACTTCCGATTTCAAGCAGAGAGGGAATACATACACCATTTTTTAACTGTCTTTTCACTTCTACATCTGCAGTGTGCGTGACCGGCCTGGTGGTTTATGATACGGCTACGCATTGGTCAGCTTTTGGCCAAGCGGTTATTCTTTTGCTGATCCAGATCGGAGGAATGGGTGTGGTGACGGTTGCAGTGGCGATTGCAATGATATCCGGAAGAAAGATTACATTGATGCAGCGCAGCTCGATGCAGGATGCAATCTCAGCTCCGCAGGTGGGGGGAATCGTCAGGTTTACCGGTTTTTTCTTGAAAGGGATTTTTTTAATTGAATTTTTGGGTGCAGTTCTAATGGCGCCGGTATTTATTCGCAATTTCGGTGTTGTGGATGGAATTTGGAAAGCAATGTTTCATTCGGTGTCAGCATTTTGTAATGCCGGTTTTGATCTGATGGGAACAAACGCTCCTTTTTCGTCGTTGACCGGGTATGTAACACATCCGGCAATCAATTTAGTGATTATTGTGTTGATCGTGGTTGGCGGTATGGGATTCCTAACCTGGGAGGATATACGCAGGAATGGGCTTCGAATTAATCGTTACCGAATGCAAAGTAAGGTAATCTTGACCATGATGGCTGTCCTTATTATCGTTCCTGCACTGTATTTCTATTTTGGTGAGTTTACCGGTTTGTCACCGAAAGACCGGTTTTGGAGTTCTCTGTTTCAGGCAGTAACGCCCAGAACCGCCGGATTCAATACGATTGATCTGAATATGCTGAGTGA
The DNA here is from genome assembly GCA_017437205.1 of Lachnospiraceae bacterium. GTDB lineage: Bacteria > Bacillota > Clostridia > Lachnospirales > Lachnospiraceae > RGIG423. Next base: position 4,729 of record JAFSBP010000262.1, on the reverse strand, counting down.
GACGGGACAACTGCTTACCATATTGCTCATGTTAATCGGCGGTTCACCGGGATCTACGGCCGGTGGAATGAAGACAACCACGGTAGCGGTGTTGATTGCCTGTGCGGCAGCTGTCTTTCGCAGGAGAGAGAGCGGTTGCTTTTTTGGGCGCAGAATAGCGGACGAGACCGTAAAGAATGCGCTGACGGTGTTTTTGATGTACTTGATTATGTTTTTGGCTGGTGGGATGGTAATCAGCAGACTGGAAGGACTTCCCCTTGTGACGAGCCTGTTTGAAAGTGCGTCTGCGGTGGGGACCGTGGGGCTTACTTTGGGAATTACACCGACTTTGGGAGGGATTTCCAAACTGGTATTGATCAGTTTGATGTTTTTCGGACGGGTAGGTGGGTTGACGCTGATTTTTGCCACATTGCCGGCGACGAAAAACACCCTTTCCAGACTGCCGCTGGAAAAAATTACCGTGGGATAAGGAGGATGGAAGATGAAATCAATTTTGTTGATTGGGCTGGGACGATTCGGAAGACATATTGCCATGAAACTGAGGGATTTAAATCATCAGGTGATGGCGGTGGACCAAAACGAAGTTCTTGTGCAGGAGATGTTACCGTTTGTCACCAATGCCCAGATCGGAGACAGTACAAACCAAAGTTTTTTGGAATCGCTGGGAGTGGATAACTATGATGTCTGCATCGTGGCGATTGGAAATGATTTTCAAAGTTCGCTGGAGACCACCTCATTGTTGAAGGAATTGGGGGCAAAGCTGGTCGTGTCCAGAGCGGAGACCGATGTACAGGAAAAGTTTTTGCTTCGAAATGGTGCAGATGAGGTGGTTTATCCGGAAAAACAGTTGGCAAAATGGACAGCCATCCGTTATAGTGCCGACCACATTTTAGACTATATTGAGTTGGATGGAGAACATGCCGTATTTGAGGTGATGATTCCGGAGAACTGGCTTGGAAAAACGGTAGCTCAGATCGATATCCGGAAGAAATATCACATCAATATTATGGGCATCAAGAGGGGGAAGCAACTGGATCTGACCATTACGCCTGACACTATATTGTCTCAGGGCCAGACAATGATGGTGTTAGGGAGCTATCGGGATATCCAGAAATGTTTTCGAATCTGAATGATGTCAGTATTCTGGTTTATCATTGCTGTGCTCTGGTTTATTGGCCTTCAGATCTGTGTCTTTAAAAATCTGGATAAACTGGATAAAGCCTTGGACAAGAAGAAAAAAGAAACTAACCGATTTTTTCGGGATTGATAGTGGAAAATTCGTTCATTGTGTGCTATGATGTGTGGTAAAAATGTGGATTAATGGGAGGTGAGCAAATGGAAAAAATAGAAGAACGAAGTGAACATATCCTTGTTTGCCTGTCTTCTGCGCCTTCCAATGCCAAAATCATCCGGACAGCAGCCACGATGGCTCACGCATTCGCCTGTGATTTTACCGCATTGTTTGTTCGCACGCCTGATCACTCTGTGATGGAAAAAGCAGATCAGGATCGTTTAAGAGAAAATATTGCATTGGCTGAGCTGCTTGGTGCTACGGTGGAGACGGTGTTTGGCGATGATGTTTCCTACCAAATCGCAGAATATGCCCGTTTGTCCGGGGTGACAAAGATTGTGATCGGACGAAGCGCGATAAAACGCAGACATCTGTTTGGGAAGCCTACATTGACGGAGAAATTGACGACGATTGTTCCTGATTTGGATATCCATATTATACCGGATGCGGCGACAGGTGCTGCATATCGGCCAAGAAAGGCGAAGAAAAGGTTGGATATACGGGTTCTTATCCGGGACGTTTTGATTTCTCTTGGTATTTTGACGGTGTCAACGGTGATTGGGTGCGGATTTATGCAATCGGGCTTTACCGAGGCGAATATTATTACAATCTACCTGCTGGGAGCGTTGTTCACCGCGATGATCACAACCAGTAGAAGTAGCTATGTGCTCTCTGCAGTGGCAAGTGTGTTGGTGTTTAATTTCTTTTTCACAGAACCGCAGTTTTCCTTGAAAGCTTATGATAAAGGATATCCGTTGACCTTTTTGGTTATGTTGTTCGCTGCGCTGGTTGTCGGTTCTTTGACTGACCGGATGAAAAGTCATGTGAAACAATCCACACAGGCTGCATACCGAACGAACTTGTTGTTTGAGACAAACCGTCTGTTGCAGCAGGCTGCGACAGAAGAAGAAATCGTACAGGCAGCGAAGATACAGATTTCAAAGCTGGTATCCAGAGAGGTTACGATTTATGATTCAGGCGCTTTATTGAATGAAAAAGAGATTGGTTATCCGATTAGAATCAATGATCAGATATACGGCAACATTGGAATCGATGCAGACGGCGGACCACTCGATGCATTTGAAAATAGCATTCTGTTGTCGATTTTGGGAGAATGTGCACTGGCTCTGGAGAGTAGCCGGAATGCCAGAGAAAAGGAGGAGGCAAAGCGTCAGGCGGAGAATGAAAAGCTGAGGGCAACATTGCTTCGCGCAATTTCTCATGATCTTCGCACTCCTTTGACTTCCATTTCCGGCAATGCAGGCATTCTCATGGAAGACGGGGATGAGGTGGATGCAGAGACGAAAAAGCAGATCTATCGTGATATCTATGACGATTCGACGTGGCTGATCAATTTGGTGGAAAATCTTTTAGCGATCACTCGAATTGATGACGGACGTATGAAGCTGATGATTCAGCCGCAATTGGTTGAGGAGATCGTTTCTGAAGCACTGCAGCATATTAGGCGTAAAAGGGTTGATCAGCGGATAACGGTGGACCATAGAGATGAGCTCTTGATGGCTGTATGTGACGCGCGCCTGATCGTGCAGGTGTTGATCAATTTGGTGGACAATGCGATCAAATATACCCCGACACAATCTCATATTGAGGTATGTACCCGGAAACTAGGGAAAATGGTTGAGTTTACCGTATCAGATGACGGTGAGGGAATCGGTGATGAGGAAAAAGGAAAAATATTCCAGATGTTTTATACCGGTAGTAATCCGATCGCTGACAGCAGGAGAAGTCTGGGGCTGGGATTAAGTCTGTGTAAGTCAATTGTGTTGGCACACGGAGGTGAGATAGCCGTACAGGATAATCATCCCAAGGGAACGATTTTTACCTTTACATTGCCGGCAGGGGAGGTGGAGGTTCGTGAATAAACCATTGATTTTGGTCATCGAAGATGATGTTAAAGTGCGAAATTTGATTGCCACTACATTAAAATCAAATGAATATCGATTTTTGACTGCAACGAATGGGGAGAGCGGATTGACACTGGCTGTATCGCAGCAACCGGATATTATCCTGTTGGATCTGGGCTTGCCGGATGTGGACGGTGTGGAAATCATACAGCGTATTCGTTCCTGGTCACAATTGCCGATTATTGTAATTAGTGCCCGAAGTGAAGACAGTGACAAGATTGCTGCCCTGGATGCCGGGGCAGATGATTATCTGACGAAGCCATTTTCCGTGGCAGAGCTGCTGGCGAGACTGCGGGTGACGCAGCGTAGGCTGGTGGCGATGGCCGGACAGGGCGGTGAACCGATATTCCAAAATGGTCGCTTGAAAATAGATTACAGTGCCGGCTGTGCTTATTTGGAGGAAGAATTATTGCATCTGACCCCTACAGAGTATAAACTGTTGTGTCTGTTGGCAAAAGATGTCGGAAAAGTTCTGACACATACCTATCTGACAGAGAAAATATGGGGTGCCTCATGGGAGAGCGATGTGGCATCATTGCGTGTACATATGGCTACATTGCGAAAGAAAATCGAGAGAGGAACGGAAGAACAGTATATTCAGACACATATCGGAATTGGATATCGGATGCTGAAAGCGGAATAATGGGAACAGTGAGAAGGGGATGTTTCAAAATAGCCATGGTAAAAATATCAGCTATTTTGTAACATCCCCTCATGGATTATTTGGAAAGGAGAGTTTGTTTCTTCTTTTCTCTCTCCGCCATTACAGTAGGAATCAGAGTCAGCACAGAAATCACCGCTGCCAATACAAAGAGGATTGCGGAGGGAGCCATGCCTGCCTCGCCGTCGATGGTCACCGGGATACCCCAGCGGTTAATGACTGCGGTGGCAATGGACGGACCGACCACCATGGGAATCAGGACGAAGAAGACGATGCGCACGCCCTCAAACTGTCCTCGGCTGTCTTCAGGGTAGAGATTCTTCGCCCAAGCGGTAGTCGTCTGCAAGATCAGAACATATCCCATACCGGCCAGAATGATGCCGGGGATGAGGATCACCACATTGGCTCCACCGACTGCGACGATCAGCAGACCGATGATGCTGGAAACAGTTCCGCCAAGGATAGCCAGAGAGTGTTTTCCGGCATTGATCAGTTTGATTGCCGGAATGGTGGACAGAACTGCCAGTCCCAATCCCACACCCTGCAGGATGCCGGCCATGCCTTCATCATAGCCGAGGGTGTAAATAAAGTAGTTGCCGATGTGGGCGAAGTAGAAGTTAAAGCAAATGAAATAAACCGTCATGATCATGAACACCCAGAACAACTCTTTGTGTGCCATAAACGTTTTAAAATTGAAGACGGAGAGAAACTGATGCCAGAAGCCTTTTTCATCCTTGGTGGGTTTTAAGTTCTCGCCTTCTTTCATGAAGCAGACTCCGATGAGGCCGATGATCGCCACGAGGACACCCATGGAGATGAAGAAGGTGAAATAGCCGAAGGTGGTGATCAAAC
>JAFSBP010000261.1 GCA_017437205.1 Lachnospiraceae bacterium | reverse complement strand
GCCGATTTTTGCACAGAGTGTCTCCATTCGGGATATGCCCCAAATAAGCAGCAAACCGGCAAGAAGCGTGAAGAAGACATTGTTGGACCGGAATTCCAGCACCGAATCCATCAGGGCAAGATCAAAGGGAATCTCCGAAAGCAGGGCAAACAGACCAATCCGCAGCACATATCTGCGGTAATTCCCCGTATGCATAAATCCCTCCACCAGCAAAAAGCAGTAGAGCGGGAATGCAATACGACCAATCGTCCGCATCACGGTATACATTTCCACGTAATGTGGACCGTAGGGGTTTAAGCTCGTATATGCCAGATGATCAATAAACATTGTCACCATAGCGATCCATTTTAATGCATCTGCACTCAGTCCGCTGATTTTCGAACTGCCTGTCTTTTCTTTCAGCGCTCCCATCTCACACCTCAATCATAAGCTCTACCGGACAATGGTCCGATCCAAACACCTCTGTGTGGATCTTTGCGTCCACCAGCCTGTCCTTTAAGCACTCTGAAACGCAGAAATAATCAATTCTCCACCCTGCATTTTTCTCCCGCGCCATAAAGCGGTAGGACCACCAAGAGTAAATATTCTCCATATCCGGGTAGAAATGGCGGAAAGTATCCACAAAACCTGCCTCAAGAAGTTCGGAAAATTTTCCTCGCTCCTCGTCGGTAAAACCTGCATTTTTCCGATTCGTCTTAGGATTCTTTAAGTCGATCTCTTTGTGTGCGACATTTAAATCTCCGCAAAAGATCACCGGCTTCTTCTCCTCCAACCCCTTCAGATACCCTCGGAAAGCATCCTCCCACGTCATGCGGTAGGGCAGTCTCGCCAGTCCATCCTGAGAGTTGGGCGTGTAACAGGTGATCACATAATACTCCGGAAATTCACAGGTAATCACACGTCCCTCATGATCATGTTCCTCCGCGCCGATTCCTAAGGACACGCTAACCGGTTCCTCTTTTGTAAAAATCGCAGTGCCGGAATAGCCCTTCTTCTTTGCATAATTCCAGTACGCATGATAGCCTTCCGGCGCAAAATCAATCTGCCCCTCCTGAAGTTTACTCTCCTGTATACAGAAAACATCCGCGTCTATCTCATTGAAAAATTCTGCAAAGCCCTTTCCCATACAGGCGCGAAGGCCGTTTACGTTCCACGAAATCATCTTTTTCATTGTTTTTTCTCCATTCTTTTCCCCACACGGAAATCACAACATTCCCGGAGCATCTCATATTTTAACCGAAAGATAAGCAAGGCGAAACCGGTTCCCACCGATTCCGCCCTCATCATCACATTATGAAACTCAATCCTCAGTAATCACTTCCACAGGCGCGGCCTTTGCAACACCCTGACGCTTTCTCGCCATCACATCGCTGGCCAGATACTCATCGTAAGTTGTGATCTTATCAATCAGGCCATTAGCGGTAAACTCCATGATACGGTTCGCCGTCGTCTGCACAAACTGATGATCATGACAGGAAAACAAAATTACACCGGGGAACTTGATCAGTCCGTTGTTCAATGCGGTAATGGACTCCATGTCCAAATGGTTGGTCGGCTCATCAAAGATCAAACAGTTTGCCGCCTGGATCATCATCATGGATAACTGGCAGCGCACCTTCTCACCACCGGAAAGCACGCGCAGGCGTTTCATACCGTCATCTCCGGCAAACAGCATACGTCCAAGGAATCCACGCACATAGGTCGCGTCCTTGATCACGGAGAACTGTGTCAGCCAGTCGGTGATCGTCAAATCACTGTCAAAAATCTCGGTATTATCCTTTGCAAAATAAGCCTGAGAGGTGGTCACTCCCCACTTGTAAGAACCGGAATCCGGCTCCATCTCTCCTGCCAGAATCTTAAACAGGGTAGTCTTCGCCAACTCATCGGAACCAACAAACGCCACTTTATCATTTCGGCCTAAGATAAAGGACACATCGTCCAGCACCTTCACACCGTCGATCGTCTTAGACAAATGTTCAACCGTAAGAACCTCATTGCCGATCTCACGCTCAGGACGGAAATCGATGTAAGGATACTTTCTACTGGAAGGACGAATCTCATCCAACTGAATCTTCTCCAATGCACGCTTACGTGAAGTCGCCTGCTTGGACTTGGACGCATTTGCGGAGAAGCGCTGAATAAACTCCTGCAGCTCCTTAATCTTCTCCTCTTTCTTCTTGTTTGCCTCCTTCATCTGCTTTACCATCAACTGGCTGGACTCGTACCAGAAATCATAATTTCCGGCGTAGAGCTGAATCTTAGCGTAGTCGATGTCCGCTGTGTGGGTACAAACTTTATTCAGGAAATAACGGTCGTGGGATACCACGATCACAGTGTTATCAAAGTTGATGAGGAATTCCTCCAGCCATGCGATCGCATCCAGATCCAGATGGTTTGTAGGCTCGTCGAGAAGCAGGATATCGGGATTTCCAAACAACGCCTGCGCAAGCAGTACCTTCACCTTTTCATTGCCGCCCAAATCCTTCATAAGAGAATAATGGAACTCTGTCGCAATGCCCAGACCATTTAAGAGAGAAGCCGCGTCAGACTCCGCCTCCCAGCCGTTCATATTGGCAAATTCTTCCTCAAGCTCTGCCGCACGGATACCGTCTGCCTCAGAGAAATCCTCCTTCATATAGATCGCATCTTTTTCATGCATCACTTCCAGAAGTCGGGGATTTCCCATGATGACCGTATCCAGTACTGGATACTCGTCATACTTAAAGTGGTCCTGCTGCAAAAAGGACAGTCGCTGACCGGGTGTGATTACCACATCACCCTTTGTCGGCTCCAGCTGACCGGACAAAATCTTCAGGAAGGTAGACTTTCCTGCTCCGTTAGCACCGATGAGTCCGTAGCAGTTACCCTCAGTAAACTT
>JAFSBP010000260.1 GCA_017437205.1 Lachnospiraceae bacterium | reverse complement strand
TCGTTTCCTCTTCATCCTTCGCATTTGCCTCCACATCTTCCGAACTTAGGCTTGAGCTTTGCGCGGCAAGCTCTTCCTCCTTTTCTTTGATCTTATTTTCCAGCCATTCCTCTCCCTTTAGAAGCTGATCACTTAAACTTTCCTCTTCCCGAAAGGCAAGCCGGTCTATCCATTGCCCCAGAGTATCGCTGATCCCCGTCGGGTCAGTGATAGGGGAAAGTACCGTCAAAATCAGTAATATCCCCATAAACAGTCTCAGATACGGAATATATGCTTTCCCCGGCACTCCCTGCAGCACCAGTGACATAAATAAGAGACACCCAAGTATTCCTTTGACCCAATCAATGATAGCTTCCATTTTCCCTCTCCTCTCATCCGGCCACGCCGCAGATCAATGCGACCAACAAAAAGAATAACACACACGCCATTACGACCAGTTTAAGCAACAATTGCATCGCCTGTGCCGTCCCGGACACCGCAGCGGTGAGCCTCGCGTCACTGATCGGTTCAAGCAGTGCGGACACACCGTAATGCAATAACATGATAATGAGCAATTTAAGGACCGGAAACAGGCCAATAAGCACCAGACAGATCATGGTTGCCGCTCCGATTCCATTTCTCACCAGTTTTACCGATCCGAGAATGATGCCTGCCGCTGAGTCTACCGCATTTCCGATCCCCGGCAAGGCACTCAACAGCTTTGTGAGGGTTCCTGAGGACAGAGAATCCTTCAGAGGAACGCACATTCCTCGGATGGCGCCAAGTCCCAGCACCACGCCAAATGCAGTTTTCGATGCCCATTCCACGCCTATTTTTACCAGTTCGGAAAGCTTTGCAAACATTGCCTTCGGCATCAGATTTCCCGACAGCGTGAGAAGCAAAAACAGCTTTACCCCCGGAAGCAACAGATAACGATTCAGTCCCTCCACTGCAGTGACTACTAGGGTTCCAATCTCGGAAAATACCAGCGATGTGGTGACTTTCCCCGAAAATGCAGTCGCCACGAAAACCACCGGCAGTGCCGCCTGCATCAGCCTGATCATCCCTCCGATCAACTCCCACGCCAGCTGATAGGCCACTGAGAACGAGTTCATCAAAAGGCCGAACATCATCAGATAGGTGATATAAAACCCGGTATCACTGACGGATGTATTTCCAAATCCTGCCGCCAACTGGGTAAATATCGCTCCGATTGCCGCCAAAAACAAAAGCTGAACCAGATTTTTCCTGCTCTGCGTGACCTCATAAACCACCGTCTCTCTAATGTACATTTTAATCGTCTCGCCAAGACCTCCTGTCTCCCCTTTCATCATTCGGATAATGAGTTCGGAAAAGGTTAGCTTCCCCTCCGGCAGGAGCTCGCCCACGATGCTGTCCGCCTCCGGAATCCCCAGCTCGTCCCACAGATCCTCATCCACGCCCTCCGGCAGATCGGCGGAATAAGCGATCAGCGATTCTACAGGGCTGGCACTCTCTTCTAACGTCGCGACCATTTCTACCGAAATTATTGTCCTCTCTGCACTCCCCACGCTGCTGCCTGCCACTCCAAGACAAACGGCCAGCAGCATGCCGCCGATTCCACCAAGCACACTCATCACATCCATCCATTCAACGTCTCAAACAATGCCAACACCACAGGCATCCCGGTCACCAGCACCGATATTTTTCCAAACAGCTCAATCTGCCCCGCGATGGCGCTACACCCCGCATCTTTGCAGATGTTGGCCGCAAATTCCGCGAGAAAGCTGATTCCCATCATCTTTAACATTAGCTTTAGGTACGTTTCTTTGATGGGAAGCCACCCTTTCAATTCCTCGATGGTATCCATCAGATACCCTACTCTGGACAGTCCGATTGCAAACACCGCAACCGTCCCCGCAATGGACATCACTGTTCCGAATTCCGGCTTTACTCCCTTCATCCAGCTGATTCCAAGGGCAGCCAATACACCCATCAGTGCGATTGCCTCCATGCTCGCCTCCTACAGATTAAACATCCGCTGAATGGATGCAAACAAGTCCGATATGTACGGGATCAGCCAATAGAGGACAAGAATCAGCCCCGCAAGACTAGCCAAAAAGGCCTGCTCATCCCTACCGCTGTGTTTCAGTATCTGCCCCAGCACCGCAACCAAAATGCCCACCGCCGCTATTTTAAAAATCAGTTCTACCCCCATTTTCCCCTCCTACCAAAGCACAATTATAATAAAACAGCCTGCGAGCACCCCAAGACTGCGGTACAGCCGTTCCTTTTTCTCCAGTTCACCGGTCACTCCGTTAAGCGCTACAGTAAGTTCGTCGTCATAACGCAATATGGCCCGCTCCTGCACCTTCACATCAAGCTCACCCAGCCCGGCACCAAACCGATTGATCTCCCCCAGTTCTTCCCCACTTAAAGCAGTGCTTTTCCTAAGGTATTCGCTCTTTTTTTCCCAAATCTCACTGAGCCGCATTCCGCTTCTCTCCTCCAACGCCTCAGCCACAGCAAGAAAAAAGGGTGCGCATTCCGCTCCTGCCTTTGCGGCACTCTCCCTAAGTGCCTCCTCCAACGTCGCATTCTCATAGAGAACTTTTCCGCGAAAGTGAGACAACCAGACTTTGAGTTTTTTCAGTGTCTCACGCCTGTCCTTCAACCGCTTCACCGCCTGCTCAGATATCCCGAAGCACGCCGCCAGAATCAGCAGATATCCAATCCATTTCACCATCTGCAAAGTTCCCTCCCCTCCCTGTCAAGACATCGTATCCGCTCCCCCGGATGTTTCGTTCCAGACAAAATTAAGTAGCGATCAAACAGCCCTTCCCGCACCAATTTCCCCAGTCCGGACTTGCGTCTGATTTCATCAATACTCTCCCCGTGGGCGGTCGCCAGCACTGCACAGCCGCAGCATGCCGCATCCTCCACAGCCTGTACATCGTCTACTCCGCCGATCTCGTCCACCGCAATCACCTGCGGTCCCATGGAGCGGATCATCATACGAATCCCCTCACTTTTTCCACAGCCGTCCAGCACATCGCTGCGACACCCCAGATCGTGCTGCGGTATCCCGTGGTAGCAAGCCGCCAATTCAGACCGCTCATCCACCACGGACACATTGACTCCTTCCCTGTAACTATTTCCATCTGACAATAGCCGGATCAAATCCCTCATGAGCGTCGTCTTTCCCCCGCCCGGCGGCGAAATGATCAATGTAGACAGCACCCGTCTATTCTCATACAAGTTCCCGACCACCCTTTCCCCGCAGCCCCTCACCTCGTGGGCCACCCGAACATTTAAGAAACTCACATAGCGCATCCCACGGCATTCTTCGTCCTCTCTAATCGCCTTTCCGCAGATTCCCACCCGATGTCCGCCCGGAACCGTCAGATATCCGCGGCTAATCTCGTCCGCAAACGCATAGTAAGAGTGGCGTGAAATCACCGCAAACGAGTCTCTGATCTGCCCGGCAGTCACACACACGCCTTCCCGCTCCTCGCTCGAAAGACTACCGTCACTTTTAAGAAACCATTCCTCATTCGCCACTTTAAGTATCAGCGGACGCGATGCCCTCAAACGTATTTCCTGCAGCTGTTTATCATCAATCTCTGCCTTTTCAAGAATGCTCCTGATCTCACCGCAAAACAGCGTCAAAATGTCCTGTCTCATGCTTGTCACCTCGCCTTACCTAAGTATATGCGTGGGGTGGGGGGATATGCCAAAGAAAAAAGCAGAACCGAAGTTCTGCTCAATCTTCAATCTCACTATCATCATACTCTAACAAGTCTTCCACACGGCATCCGAGAGCCTTTGACAACGCATAAAGCGTTTCACCTGC
>JAFSBP010000259.1 GCA_017437205.1 Lachnospiraceae bacterium | reverse complement strand
GAGCTCGGTTTTGACTATCTGCGTGACAACATGGTCATCTACAAGGAGAAGATGGTTCTCCGTGATCTCCACTACGCCATCGTGGATGAGGTTGACTCCGTACTGATCGATGAGGCTCGTACTCCTTTGATTATCTCCGGCCAGAGTGGAAAGTCCACGAAGCTTTACGAGATCTGCGATTCCTTGGCGAAGGTGCTGCAGAAGGGTGAGAGCAGCGGCGAGCTGTCAAAGATTGATTTGATCATGGGAGAGGAAGTGGTTGAGACCGGTGACTTTATTGTCAATGAGAAGGAGAAGCTGGTTACCCTCACTCCTCAGGGTGTTGCCCGCGTGGAGCAGTATTTCCATCTGGATAACTATGCTGACGCGGAGAACCTTGAGATCCAGCACAATATGGACCTGGCGCTGCGGGCAAACTATCTGATGCACCGCGACCAGGATTACGTGGTGAAGGATGATCAGGTATTGATCGTCGATGAGTTTACCGGACGTATCATGCCCGGAAGACGCTATTCCGACGGCCTGCATCAGGCGATTGAGGCGAAGGAGCATGTGAAGGTAAAACGCGAGAGCAAGACGCTGGCGACCATCACCTTCCAGAACTTCTTTAATAAATTTGCGAAAAAGGCCGGTATGACCGGTACCGCACTCACCGAGGAGAAGGAGTTCCGTGACATTTACGGCATGGACGTTATCACCATCCCCACGAATAAGCCGATTGCGCGTATCGACCACGATGATGCGGTTTATAAGACCAGAAAAGAAAAATTGAAAGCAGTGGTGGATGAGGTTGAGCGGTCCCATAAGGCGGGACAGCCCGTACTGGTCGGCACCATCAATATTGATTCCTCCGAGGAATTGAGCTTGATGTTGCGCCGCCGCGGGATTCCCCATAAGGTACTGAACGCGAAGTTCCATGAGATGGAGGCGGAGATCGTTGCCGATGCAGGTCTGCACGGTGCGGTAACCATCGCCACCAACATGGCGGGCCGTGGTACCGATATTAAGCTTGACGATGAGTCGAAGGCAGCAGGAGGTCTGAAAATCATCGGTACGGAGCGCCACGAGGCGAGACGTATTGACAATCAGCTTCGAGGCCGTTCCGGCCGTCAGGGTGATCCCGGTGAGTCCAGATTTTATATTTCTCTGGAAGATGACCTGATGCGTCTGTTCGGTTCCGAGCGTATGCTGTCTGTGTTCAATGCGCTGGGAGTTCCGGAGAATGAGCAGATTCAGCACAAGATGCTTTCCGACGCCATTGAGAAGGCACAGATGAAGATTGAGGGCAATAACTACGGCATTCGTAAGCGTTTGCTTGATTATGACCAGGTAAATAACGAGCAGCGCGAGGTGATTTATGCGGATCGTCGCCGGGTGCTCGATGGTGAGAGCATGAGAGACGTGATCTTAAAGATGATCACGGACATCATTGACAATACCGTGGATTCCTGCCTGTCGGATGATCACTCTACCGATGAGTGGGATGTGGACAGCCTGAACGCACAGCTTTGCCAGATTTTCCCCATGGAGCCCATTGAAATTCCCGTGGGAGACCGTTCATTTAATAAGGGAAAACTGAAACAGTCCTTGAAGGAAAAGGCGGTGAAGCTTTACGAGGCGAAGGAAGCGGAGTTCCCGGAGATCGAACAGCTTCGTGAGATCGAGCGTGTGATCCTCTTAAAGTCCATTGACCGCAAGTGGATGGACCACATTGACGATATGGATCAGCTTCGTCAGGGTATCGGACTTCAGGCATATGGCCAGAAAGATCCGCTCATTGAGTACAAGATGGCCGGCTATGATATGTTTGACGCGATGACTTCCAGTATTCAGGAAGAGACCGTGAAGATACTGATGCGCATCAAGGTAGAGCAGAAGGTGGAGCGTGAGCAGGTTGCGAAGGTGACCGGAACGAACAAGGATGACAGTGCGGTGCGTGAGCCGAAGCGTCGAGAGAATCAGAAGGTATATCCGAACGATCCCTGTCCTTGCGGATCCGGAAAGAAATATAAGCAGTGCTGCGGACGCATCAAATAATTGATTTTGTCTGCTTGACAGAGTTTTTAAAATAAATGAGACATGGAAAGAGGTGACACAAATGGTAGAACTTGACCAGTTCAAGTATACGCTTGAAACATTACAGAAACCATTAGTGGAAGTGAGGGATTCACTTTAACTTAGCAGGCAAAAAAGAGCGTATCGCTGAGTTAGAGAGACATTTGGAGGAACCGGATTTTTGGAATGATCCGGAGAAATCCACCAAAATCATGCAGGAGCTTAAGGGCCTTAAGGACACGGTTGAGGAGTTCCACGGTCTGGAGAGTCTGAATGAG
>JAFSBP010000258.1 GCA_017437205.1 Lachnospiraceae bacterium | reverse complement strand
CTATGATCTCAATCCGCATTTTTCATGCCCTTTTCGGGCTCACTGAACCTCTCACAATCACTGTTGATCCGCAGCTGCGGACAGAAATGCTCTTTTTCGGCACACTGACCGACTACGAAAGCTGCCCTCCGGGTTTTCACACCGTCACCGTATTCGGGAGTGAAAGCCATCGTGTGTACTTGCAAAAGACTCTGCCGTTCTTCTCTCCCGATGCATTTACCCTCGCCATCATTTACAGTTTTCGCGGAATGGACGTTCTTCCCATCCCCGACTACCCCTGCTTTACCCTCTCGTCCTCTTTTGCCTGCATCCGCACGGTAAATCTGACAAACGATCCTTTTCGCTACCAGATTTCACTCTATGGCAATCGGACACTGTTCTCCGACGTCTGGTTTCGCCAGATTACCAGCCACCGAAGACTCTCCCCCGGAAAGCACGGAATCTTTCTCTCACTGCCCGGGGATACCACACCGCTGATCCCATCCACGTTTGAAGCACGCTCCGACGTTTCCTACACGGCCTTTGTCTACGGCGCTCTGTCCGGCGACACGTTAAGCCTCCTGGTGCAGAAAGACACTCCCGACAGCGATCAGCTTCCCTTCCAATAGTGGAAAATAATTTTCGCTCTGCGGATCCATGCTGCTGATCACTACCCCGCCGCAGGTGTTTGATGAATGTATGTACTGTTGATCTCCGACATACATGGCCATATGTCCCGGAAAATACAACAGATCTCCCGGCGCCATCTGCGACATGGATATTTTCCTCACCGCATATTCCGGGCAGATTCTACTATCGCGAAAAATCACGATTCCGTGTATCCAATACACCAGCGAACATAAGCCCGAACAGTCAATCCCCTCCGGGCTCTTTCCTCCCCACCGGTAAGGGGTTCCCAGATACATTTTTGCCGTCCTCACTAGACTCTCTCTGAGGGCGGCTTCTTCCTTCTTTGGGAGCATGATCCCGTTATTTTGCCAGTAGCAATCCCGTTTTCCCGCGCTGACCGGCCCCATCCCGCAGCTTTGCACATATCCTATCCGGCGGTCTAACAGTTCCACCTGCTGCCAGCCGTCCTGCTCCTCCTCACAGACCGTGATCAGACTTCCCTTGGGAAGTGTCAGAATGATCGGTGACGAGATTCTTGGCATTTGATGTATATCCGCAAATCTGGAATGAATAAATGCCCGGCTTGAACACCACGCCCGGCATATATCCCATTCTCCGTATTTTAGTCCATCTCTCCTGCACCAGCCCTCATACCCATAGCCGGTACATAAATGTACATATTCTCCGCAAGTCTTTCCTAAAAGCTGCCCCCACATTCCGTAAAGCAGCTCATCCACCCGCTCACTGCCGGATTCCGGATGACGGTACACCGGCAGCACGGGAACGTTTACCATGACCATGCCCTTCATGTTTCACCTGCCCTCATGCTTTTTGACCGAAATATCGGTTCGTCCCGTTTAATCTATGCAAGCAGGGAATTGTTTATGCAAATTTCTCCGTTCTTCTCACTCGCTGACCGGAGATATCTCAAAAACATAATAGTCATCCGTCTCATCTTTGTTAAACCAGATAGATGAATCTCCAATCGTGTATATTTTACCGTCCGTTACCTCGCCGCTCTTAAGTGTGTCCTCCAGCAGTTTTCGCACACCGCTCACATCCACAGATTCCACTGCATCAAGTGCCGCCATTCCCAAATTAATGATTTCCTGCGGATTTGTGCCATAGACGCCAACATAATGAACCTCATCGGTGACTGTATCACTCACAACAGAAAAATAACTTTTCCCCCAGTCTTTATACCGGTAATAGTCATAATACGTAATATCACCGTATTCACTGTCATGGAAAATGCCGTTGTCCTGATATTCGGAGCTTCCGGTCACGATCAGTCCCATTTCCTTTTCCATCACCTCGGAAAGTGTGTTATACAACTCCTTTCCTTTGATTTCATAATGATCATATCCATCGCAGCGCACACCTGCCGCGATAATCTCACTGTACTCGACTTCCTCCCACTCATCCTCAAGGAAACCTTCGCCGAGATTTACCTCGACACTCATATCCTCGAAGATTTCCAGCCACTCATCCATATTCATCTCCAGACTGGATATGATTCCGGCGATAAGGAGAATAAAACCGATTACCACAACAAGACAGCCACATCCACAGCCGCCTGCCACCTTCCCTGTCTTTTTCGACCGTGAGGAAGACGGGCTATATGTCCTGCCGCTGTATGTACTGCCGGAAGAGCTGTTTTTCCATATCTGGCTGCCGGGAGCAGAACTTGTGCCACCCTCATACCGCTTATATACGGTCTGATCACTCTGCGTGGAGCTAAACTGCCGATCCTGACGCTTCTCCTCACGTGTCTCGCAGTTTCTCGCTTTGTTGGGTTCTATACAAGCCCCGTCGTGTTTCTCCGAATGTCCCTGCAGAAAATTTCCCGTATATTCGTTAGGCATGTAGCCATCGTACACCCACGGCTTTTTGATCACTTTTTTACATTCCGGACAATAGCTTTTCGCTGTCAGCTCGTGCTCACAAATCGGGCAAATATATCGCTTCATCTCTTTTCCTCCTCGTATCCTACAAACATTCACGGAGTACCCTCTCCACGTTTTTGAATGCCAGTTTGTCCAGTTCTTCCTCAGTAAATCCCCGCTGTTTCAACGCATCAAACAGCTGTACTACCTTATCACAGGAATCAATTTCCAGTTTTCCTCCGATTCCATCCAGGTCGCCGCCGAGAGCAATCACCTCACTGCCACCGACCTGCCTGATATGTTCAAGATGGCGCACCATATCCTCGATCCGGCTGTCCTCGCCTTCTCCTGTGGAAAGCAAAAATGCCGAGCAGAAGTTGAGTCCCATCACACCGCCCTTATCCGCCAGAATCCTGATCATCTCATCCGTCAGATTTCTCGGATGGGGCGAAAGTGCCCTTGCATTGGAATGAGAGGCCACAAAGGGCTTTTTACAGAGCGCAGCCACATCATAAAAGCCACCGTCCGATAAGTGGGATACATCCACGATTATCCCCAGATCATTCATTTCGGTGATTGCCTCTTTTCCAAATTCCGTCAATCCTTCCGCCATCACCTTCGGATCGCGGGAATTGGGGCTTCCGAAACAATTCTCAAAATTCCAGGTCAGGGAGATCAATGAAACACCTGCGCGGCGAAGCTCCTGCAGGTTTTCCATTTTTCCGTCCACGGCACGCCCGTCCTCCACCGTGAGGAATGCGGAAAGCTTCCCTTCTCTCCGGGCATTCTCATAATCAACCCATGTACTGACATGGCTGACCAGGTCGGAATGCTCCTCAATCGACTGCTTAAATCCCCGGTAGAGCACTGTCAAGAATCCTTCGTCCCAAAGTTTCCCGTCACGGTAAATTTCCGGATGCTTCAGATAATCGCAATGTCCCGGCACCGGCATGAACATGGCAAAAAACTGAGCACTCATTCCGGCCTCTTTCATCCGCAGAAAATCCACGGCACATTCATTTTGAAACAAATCCCCGGCAGATACACGATCATAGGCATAAAGCTGCAGTGTATCACAGTGCAGATCAATAAAGTTCATCTTCCATCCTCCGCTCTTCCAACAGTTCAATCAGTTCACGACGACCAAGGGTGGATGCCACTCCGTTTGCATCGTCGATCATCTGCTCCGCCAGCTT
>JAFSBP010000257.1 GCA_017437205.1 Lachnospiraceae bacterium | reverse complement strand
CGGGATGTGGTGGTCGATCTTCACGATTTCCTTACAAAGCTTAAACTTCTGATTATACACACGGTCAGCTGTTCCGGTATCCAATACAATCGCCAGCGCGCTCTCGTACACAGAATCCGCCACAGACGCATCATCCGGTCCTAAAAATGCCAGAAAATCAGAGTGCTGATCATCTACCAACAAAATCTCCTTCTCAGGGAAGGACAGCTTCAAAATCTCCTTAAAGCCCTTTGTCGCACCGACACAATCTCCGTCCATTCGGATGTGCCGAAAGAGCATGATTCGATCATACTCTTTGATCTTATTTAATATAGTCTCCATCGCCGGTCTGTTCATGCATTTTCCTCCATCATCCGATCCAGATCTCTAAGCATCTGCATCGCCGTCTCTCTATCCTTCACAGTGGCACCGCTGGCCTTCTGATGACCGCCTCCACCATATTTTACCGCAACCGGGTTAATATTATACCTGCCGGATCGGAGTTCACAGAGCACGCCCTGCTTCGTCTCCGTGAAATTCACCCAGATATCCACACCTTTCAGATCTCCCATGGTGCCAACCATTCCTCTGGAGATCGTGAACGTGTCTACATCATACTGCGCCAGTTCCTCCTTGGTCGTATAGATATATGCCACATTGTGCGCCGTAAACTGAATTTTCAACACAAACTGTGCGCGCAGACGCACACGTACAAAGTCATCAGCATAGAGATTCCGGTAGATTTCGTTGGTGTCAATGGGCTGTTCCATGAGAAAAGCTGCCAGCTTAAATGTGTTCGACGAAGTGGAATCATACCGAAAACGCCCCGAATCCGTCACCATTCCGGTGTACAGGGACGTGGCTGCCAGCAAATTTAATCTGAGTCCGCACTCCATGGCAAAGGCTGTAATCAGTCCACAACAACTCTCAAAGGAAGTGTCTCTCACCTCCACGTCAGCAATATCCTCACAATAAATGTGATGATCCATGCAGATTGTCCGCTCTGCCAAGGTATATCTGGTGTCACTGATCAGTGCCTTCGCTGAGGTATCCAGCACAATCGCTAATGCACCTTCGTAAACTTCATCCGATATCTCGTCCATCGCTGAGTCTTCCATAAAGCTGTAACGCTTCGCAGGATCGCCCACCATATAAATCTCTTTCTCCAGATAATTCTCCCTAAGGATGTGCTTCAAACCGATCTGACTGCCCAGTGCGTCGCCGTCAGGGTTCTGATGGCGATGAATCACAATACGGTCATACCGCCCAATCTCTTTTATCACCTGTTCAAACATCATTTTCTCCTGTCATTTATCTATTTCCTAAGTCCGATACCTCGCAATACGTCTGTTGTGGTAAGCCCTCTGTCCTCAAACACCATTCGTTCTCTGGAAAAGGGCAGTTTTTCTGCGCCACTCAGCGCGATCAATTGATAATTTTTCCTGAGACGGTCTGCATCCTTCATGATTGATTGACGAACAGAGGGCGTTTTTATCTCCTGCACCTGAAGGAGCATCCGCTCCAAACTTCCAAACTCCTTCATCAGTGCTGCAGCAGTCTTCGGGCCTACCTTCTCCGCTCCGCGTATATTGTCTGCATTATCCCCTGTCAGGGACTTATACTCCGCATACTGAGTAGGCTCTACACCAAGCTTTTCACGAATATACGCCACATCGCACATCACTGTCTTATCCCCGCGGTATCTGAGCACGTTTACGCGGTCAGTTATCAATTGGAAAAAATCGCTGTCCTGCGATACGATCACGATTTTCATCTCGCTGCCATACTCTCGAACGTAACCTGCAATCCAATCATCCGCCTCACAGTCTGTTGTCTCCCCGTGCGCCATCCCCAGATAGTCCAGTGCCTCATACACGTCCGGCATCTGTGAAAAAGGAGTCTCTTCCTCCGGCATCTGGCTGTAATCCGGGCGATTCGCTTTATACTCTACATCAATGTCCTTACGTTTATTCTCGCACTCGCCGTCAAACAGCACTGCAACATGTGTCGGCTGCACCATTCGCACAATTTTTAACAGTGCTCCCACAAATCCCAAAGTTCCTTGAATCGCCTTTCCTTCGTGGTTCAAAATCCGTGCCGGCATCCCATAAAACATCTGAAAT
>JAFSBP010000256.1 GCA_017437205.1 Lachnospiraceae bacterium | reverse complement strand
TGGAGAGAGGGGAAGAAAACTGGGGCTGATGCCTTATGTGTTCTATCCGGTGCACTTGCTGGTAGTTTGGCTGATTGGTATCGGAGTAACAGGTATCATGGGAATCTGATGCCGCTTGCCACAGGATGTTTCCCAGGCGAAGAGTATGTAATGCAATTTGGAGATAAAATAATGGAATACATTTTTGACACGCATGCTCATTACGATGACGAGGATTTTGATGCGGACCGTTATGAGCTGCTGGAGAGTATGAAAGAACATGGTGTAGGCACCATTGTAAATATTGGTGCCAGTATGAGGTCTTGCAAGTCTACGCTTGCGCTGGCGGAGAAATATCCATTTGTATACGGCGCGCTTGGCGTTCACCCGAGCGACTGTGGCGAGATGACTGAGGAAGACATCCAGTGGATCAAGGCAAATTCGGCTCATGAGAAGATTGTGGCGATTGGGGAGATTGGTCTTGATTATTACTGGGACAATGTGGAGCGTGAGGTACAGAAAAAGTGGTTTGTGCGTCAGCTTGATATTGCCAAAGAGACCGGACTTCCGGTGGTGATCCACAGCCGTGATGCAGCGCAGGACACTTTGGAGATCATGAAATCTGAGCATAAAGGAACCACAGGCGGTGTGATCCACTGTTTTTCCTACGGAGTGGAGATGGCCCGCGAGTATCTGAACATGGACTATTACATTGGTGTCGGCGGTGTGCTGACATTCAAGAATGGCAAAAAATTAAAAGAAGTGGTGGAATATGCGCCGATGGACAAGCTGGTTCTTGAGACCGATTGCCCGTATCTGGCACCGGTTCCGTACCGCGGCAAGAGAAATTCTTCCTTGTATCTGCCGCATGTGGTTGAGGCGATGGCGGAAATCAAGGGAATCAGCGCAGAGGAAGTGATTCGTGTGACAGCGGAGAATGCGAGACGGTTGTATAAAATGATGTAACGCATAACTCTTAGAATACAGATGAGCATCGCAGGTTTATGTGACGAAAAAACATAGCGATTGAACCGTCAGTACATTGTTTTCTTACGGTTGTTCAGGTATTATTTTAGTGAACAACCGTGTCACTGCAAGGTGTGTTGACCTTCAAACTGCATAAGATTGGAGGTGATGTCTATGAAATATAACTTTCAGGATTTGATGTCCTTTGGTATGTTTATCATAGCATTGCTGACACTTATTATTTTGATTAGTCAGTAATTTTTTCGAGTCTTACATTTGTTTGGGCATAGAAAAACCACCCTTGTAAACTTTTCCTGAGTGCGCGAGGGTGGATTTCTATGTTCATTCTCTTACGAAGGTCAACCCCTTGTAGGGGACGGTTGTTCTTCTTGTATTCATTATATCATAAAAAATGTGAAAATGTAAATAAACCCACAGTTGTTTTGCCATCCTTTTCGATGGCAGGCAACATTAAATTTTAGGGAGGCAATATGGCAAATCTTGGAAATCCAAAGAATACCATAGAAATCATTCAAAAATATGAGTTCATGTTCCAGAAGAAGTTTGGTCAGAACTTTTTGATCGACACGCATGTGCTGGAGAAGATCATTTCTTCTGCCGGTGTGACAAAAGAAGACTGTGTTCTGGAAATCGGTCCGGGTATTGGTACGATGACCCAGTATCTGGCAGAAAATGCACGCCAGGTTGTTGCGGTGGAGATTGATAAGAATCTGATCCCGATCCTTGGTGAGACTCTGGCCGGTTACGATAACGTGACGGTCATCAACGAAGATATTTTAAAGGTTGATATTAAGGAAATTGCAGAGAAGTACAACGGCGGCCGTCCGATCAAGGTTGTTGCGAATCTTCCATATTATATTACCACTCCGATTATCATGGGTCTGTTTGAGAGCGGTGTTCCGATCGATAACATCACGGTTATGGTACAGAAGGAAGTGGCAGACCGCATGCAGGAGGGGCCGGGCTCTAAGGACTATGGTGCATTGTCTCTGG
>JAFSBP010000255.1 GCA_017437205.1 Lachnospiraceae bacterium | reverse complement strand
GATCCCAAATTGAAGCGCTGGGATTTACATACGCTGCCCTTTATTCCCGATCAGTTAAAATACGAGGTTATTCCCTCTGCGGAAAAACAGTATAATATTGAAAAAGGTCTTCTGAACCGTCCGGATGTGGAGACGATTTATGTTTGTACAGACTCTGGACGTGAGGGAGAGTATATTTACCGTCTGGTGGAGCAGATGGCTGGAGTGACCGGAAAGACGCGTCGTCGCGTTTGGATCGACTCCCAGACAGAGGAAGAAATATTAAAAGGAATCCGAAACGCGAAGGATCTCTCGGAATATGATAATCTTTCCGCTTCCGCCTATTTGCGGGCTAAGGAAGACTATCTTATGGGAATTAATTTTTCACGGTTGTTGACACTGAAATACGGAAATGCGATCTCGAACTGCATGGGAAAGGATAGAACGGTAATCGCTGTGGGCAGAGTGATGACCTGTGTGCTCGGGATGGTGGTTCGCCGTGAACGCGAAATTCGTGATTTTGTGGTGACCCCATTTTACCGGATTATGGCGGACATTCTCTGCGAGGATAAGCACATTGAGGCTGAGTGGAGGGTCGCAAAGGGCAGCAAATACGAGGGAAATCCCTGTCTGTATAAAGAGAATGGTTTCAAAGAGAAGGAGATGGCACTCAGAGCGGTGGATGATCTGTCTGAGCCACAGCCAATACAGGCAGAGCTTTTGAAGGTGGAGAGAAAAAAGGAAAAGAAAAATCCTCCGCTGTTGTTCAACTTAGCAGAGCTTCAGAATGAGTGTTCCAGAAGATTTAAGCTGAGTCCCGATGAGACACTGAATGTGGTTCAGGAACTCTATGAGAAGAAGCTGGTTACCTACCCCAGAACGGATGCCCGCGTGCTTTCCAGCGCAGTAGCGAAGGAGATCACAAAGAATATTGCCGGTTTGAAAGCGATTCCCGGTGTGAGAGGGTTCGCTGAGCATATCCTGGAGAACAAATCCTATGTTGGGCTTGCAAAGACCAGATATGTCAATGACAGCCAGATTACGGATCACTATGCAATCATTCCTACAGGACAGGGCATCGGAGCACTCAGGAGTCTGCCTGCCACCAAAGTGAAAATTTATGAAGTAATTGTGCGTCGTTTCCTGAGCATTTTCTACCCGGCAGCAGTCTACCAGAAGACTTCCATGGAGTTTCTGATTAAGCAGGAACATTTCTTTGCAAATCTTCGTGTACTTGAGGAGCCGGGGTATATGGTTGTGACCGGCGAGTATGATCCGAATCGTCAGGCAGCGAAGAACGAGGTGGAAGATAAGGAGAAAAATGATGCCGGAGATGGCGGTAAGAACGGAAAGAATGGCGGCGAAGGCGATAATGTTAAGGATGTGAATGACAAAGGCCTTCTTGAGGCTGTCAGCCGCCTTAAAAAGGGAATGGTACTGCCGGTCGAAGGATTTTCCATCAAAGACGGAGAGACCTCTCCTCCCAAGCGCTACAACTCCGGTTCCATCATTCTTGCGATGGAAAATGCAGGACAACTGATTGAGGATGAGGAACTGCGCGCACAGATTAAGGGAAG
This sequence comes from Lachnospiraceae bacterium, assembly GCA_017437205.1. Lineage (GTDB taxonomy): Bacteria > Bacillota > Clostridia > Lachnospirales > Lachnospiraceae > RGIG423. The sequence continues at coordinate 2,136 of JAFSBP010000255.1, read as the reverse complement.
CGGTATCGGAACCAGTGCGACCCGAGCAGAGATATTGAAAAAACTGGTTCAGAACGGTTATCTGCAGCTGAATCAGAAGACACAGATCATTTCACCCGCACTTCTTGGAGAGATGATCTTCGATGTAGTGAATGCGTCTATCCGTCATCTTTTGAATCCTGAACTGACTGCCAGTTGGGAGAAGGGCTTGACTTATGTGGCAAACGGTGAGATTACCGAGGAAGAGTACATGGTGAAGCTGAGGGACTTTATCGTGCGCCGGACAGGAAATGTGATGAACCTGAACAATGCAGGATATGTCAGTGCGTTTTATCATGCAGTAGAACCGTTTTACCGGAACACTGGAAAAAGTGTAGGGAAAAAGCCGGAAAAAGGCTCAGAAAAAAGCTCTGGGAAGAACAAGAAAAAAGAATAATCTTCAAAAAAGAAAGAAGCGCGAGTGATGCCGAAAACAGTTTTGGACATCGTCGCGCTTTATTATTATTCTAACATCACAGTAAAAGGACCGTCATTTACCAGAGAAACCTTCATATCAGCGCCAAAAGAACCGTGTTCTACGCAAGGTATTTCTTTTCGGCAGCATTCTACAAAATATTCGTACAGTTCCTCAGCAAGGGCAGCAGGAGCAGAGCCGATAAAGCTGGGACGGTTGCCATGGCTGCAGTCTGCATACAATGTGAATTGTGAGACAATGAGCAGAGAACCATTCACGTTACGGATGGAAAGATTGGTCTTGCCGTTTTCATCAGCAAAGATGCGAAGACTGAGTAGTTTTTTCACAAGCCGGTGAACCGTATCCGTTGTATCGTCAGGACCGACACCGAGGAAAACCAAATAACCTTTTTCAATTGCGCCGATTACCTCGGAATCGACGGTAACACTAGCGGATGTAACCCGCTGAATAAGTACTTTCATAAAAGCCTCCTTTTTCACAATGTGATGCGCAAATCTCCGGAAAAGATACGCACGGGAATATCTTCGGAGAAGTTGGCGAGCGTAGGCATGAGACCGTCTTCCGGAAAATAATAGCAGATGACACGATTACGTTCCGGGTCAATCATCCAATACTCTTTGACACCGGCCTGCATATACTTTAAAAGCTTAATATCGGTATCCAGACGGTGGCTCGAGGGGGAGAGAATCTCGGCAATAAAGTCAGGAGCGCCGAAGATTCGGTCTTTTCGTATTTTTTCCTCGTCGCAGACAACCATAAAGTCGGGCTGAACCATGGTATATTCATCACGATCCAACTGGACATCCAGAGGTGCCGGGAATACTTTACAAGATCCTTCCCGTGACCGGATATGGCTGTAAAACTGGAATACCAGTTCAGTGATCAGTGCCTGGTGTGAGGAAGATGGACTCGCCATATCATAGAACGCGCCGTCAATCAATTCACATCGCTGATCACCGGGGAGAGAATAGTAGTCATTCAACGTATTAAAGCGGCTGGATGAGGCGGTCATATACCTGCCGGTTTCGCGAACCATTAGAGGTGTACGGGGAGTCTCCTCCGCATCCTCAAATGCCTGATTCAATGCCATCATCGTATCATATCTGGGAGAGGTCGTCTCACCACTTAAGATTTTGTTGATCGTACCGACCGGAACACCGGAGCGAATGGATAATTCTTCAGTCGTCCAATGCATAGCTTTCTTTTTTTCTAATAAAATATCACGATACATATCTGTTCCTCCTCTCTATAAATAGAATATCCTTTTATTTCTATTTTGTCAAGTGCAAAATGCCCGACAACGGGTATTTGATTTTCCATTTTTGCGCAATATTTCAATTATTGACTTTGTTTACGAAATAAAACCTTTACATACCCTGTGTTTGGCTTTATAATAATAGCGGTCAGTAGGGGAACTTTTCCCGTGATAAAACGAAAGTTAGCGTTTGCAACTTTAAGTTGCATAGCTTCCATGTTAAAATGGTGGAGTGCAACCGTATATTTTGATAATCTAAATGTACCGAATAGCACTGTTCTGTGTATTTAGGATTGAAGACAGACGGAATATCAAATCAGAAAGGCGGTTGTAAAGATGACACATGATGAGCAGTTGATGAAGTTTAGTGAGCAGTTAGTTAAATTAAGAAAAGAGAAAGGAATCTCGCAGGAAGCACTGGCTGAGG
>JAFSBP010000254.1 GCA_017437205.1 Lachnospiraceae bacterium | reverse complement strand
GGTGGTGCTTTCGTGGATCACGTGTTGCTTTCCGTCCTCACGGCTTACCTCGTAAACGCGGGAAGCATTCTTTAACTTAAGTGACGCATTCAGTGCGTTCTCATAGTCGCGGTTTAAGATTACAACGTAATCGTTTCCGTATGCGTCTGCCAATTCACCCACGGAGGTGCGGTAAGGAAGCTCGCCTGCAAAGAGGTCGCTGTCCGCGAAATTATCAACGTAAGGCTTGATGTACTCACAACCGGGAAGTAGTTCCGCAGAATGATATACGCGCTTGGAGTCAAGCGCCATCAGGGTGTTGCCGAGAGCCTTGATCTCAGAATGGATCTGCTTCATATCGTCGAAGAAGATGTCCTTGTCACCGTTCTTTTTGATCAGGCAGTTATTGCCCTCGCCGGCAGCGTAGTGCTGCAGTCCCTTTGCACCGTAAAGGATTCCCGCATACATAAAGCAGCGAACCATCGGGAAAATAAAGTAGTCTGTGCATGCGTACAGCGGGATTCCCTGGTAGTAGAACCAGAAGGGAAGATTATTTTCCTGTGCCTTCTTGCGGTAAAGAGCCATATCTAGCCACATGAAGGTGTCGTCCAGCTGATTTTCGCGCTTAAAGGTGTGGCCGGGCCAAACCTTGAAGTAGTCGCCGATGGGATAATAGTCAAAGGACAGTACCGGCGGATCCATGCGCTCGATAAAGCGGTCCACGTAAGGGGCAAACTTGCCGTTTTCCCATCTGTAGCCTTCTCTGTTCTCGCCTGCGCCGTTGTAGTTGGGGAGAGCGACGGTGAACAACAGAGCTTCCGGGTCTTCTTCCTCAAGCATATCCATCTGTCTGCGTGCCTCCGCAAACTGCTCCTCAGAGTGGGGCTCATCCCAAACATAGTAGCCGATGGTATGTTTCTTCGGTTTCAGACGGCTCACCAGATCGGTCACGACGGACTTTGCTACTTTATTGTCTAGATGACGGTGCTGCATTCCACCCATGATGGACATATCCTGAAATACCAGATCGATTCCGTACTCCTCGCAGGCATCGACGGCTGCCCATGCGCCGATAGGACCGGACCAGCCAAGTTCCAGCATGTTGAAGCCGGCCTCCTTCAGGTGTTTGATGGACTTAAAGGTAACTTCGCGCATATCGCCTTCGCACTTGTCCATTTGAGGGCAGCAGGAGAAGGTGGAAAGGGTAAACTCCTTCTGCTTCCAGATAAAGCGCTTGTTACCGATGGGGTAGCGGTTGTAGGTTATATGTTTCATGTCAGATCCTCCCTTGTTGTGGTTATATTCAGAACATTGCTCATTTGAAATCCACTGTGCCCATCGTATCATTTCTGCGCCAAAAGTCAATGGAAGTTGAGATTTTGTCAATTAAAAAATTTTGTCAATTTTTAAAACTGCCGGGTGGCAGAAAAAGAGCATGTATCATGCGATCTGATACATGCTCTCAGTAGGAATTATTTTTCAAAACCGACCAGCATTCCGCCCTTTTCTGCGTAGAAGCTGCAAAGAGCTCCGCAGGTGTAAATTTTAATCTCGGCGGACGCGAATTTTTCGAGGATCAGGTTTTTCAGCTTAGCGGCGGCTTCAGGGTTGATGCAGTGTGCGATGCGCACCTTTCCGCCCTTATATCCGTACTTGTCCATGAGCTGGACAATGGTGGGAAGTGCTTTCTTCTCGCCACGGCATTTGTTCAGCGGTTCAAGGGTTCCCTGCTCGCTGGCCTTTCCGACCATGCGGATGCCGAGGATTCCGGCGGCGCTCGCCACCAGCTTGCTCACACGGCCATTGTTCGCCAGATTTTTTAAGGACTCCAGCATGAAGAGGAGGTCTCCGTGCTGCTGGTATTCGGTGATTTCGGTACAAATTTCTTCGTAGGTTTTTCCGGCAAGGATAAGCTCCTGCAGTTTTTCGATGATTAGATTCAGCTCTGGACCTGCGGAGAGGGAGTCGATCACGAATACGCGGCGGTCCGGATACATCTCCTCATACTCCTGCTTCGCCACCCGGGCGGAATTATAGCTACCGGACAGGTTGCTGGTGATGGTCACGCAGAAAACGTAAGCAGCATCACCGAAGGCATCCAGCCAGTCGCCGGTGCCGGGGCAGGCAGTGCCGGATTTTCCGGAGTAAGCGAGAAGGTCATCGACCATCTGTGCCACATCGAGGGACTGATCGTCCACATATTCCTTCTCATCGGTAATGATTCTAAGGGGTGCAGAGGCGAAAGGGACTGACTCCAAAGAGAAGATATCACAGGAAGAGTCAGCGACAATTTTCATATTCCAAGGGTTCATAGGGGCTCCTTTATCATAAATAGTGTGGATTTACAGGTTCTGATCGGCAATGGCCTTCAGGCATTTTTCCAGATAAGCTTTCTGCACGGCAGCGACAATGCAGGTGTGCAGAAGACGCTTCTCATCGGTATTATCCTCGCCGACGATTCGGGCGGTGTCCGTGAGTTCAAACGTAAACTGCAGACGGTTTTCCAGCTCCTCGCAAAAATAGTCATAGGCCTTCGGCAGATCGTAGGTCCGTTGCTGAAGCTTGATAAAATCAGTCAGGGAATCCAGTGACAGCACTGTTTTTGCCACCGCGATGAATATCAGATAGGCAATCTGATCACGGTTGTACAGTTTCTTGACCGGGTTGGTGATCAGGTCCTTTTTGACATAGTTGCTGATCATAGAGCCGGTGAGCGCATTCTCCTGCAGGGGCGCCAGATATTCACAGATATATTTGGTCGTCTGTTCCAGGTAAAGTCCCACCGTGGGGATCTCCTGATAGCGGGGAAGACGAAAATCCTTAAAGGATTCAGCAATCTGCTGTTTGGTTTCCGGAGTCATCGTTTTATCATTTCCTTTCTGGGGATAAATAATTTGTCCATTGTTCCTTTCACAGTATAACCAACGCATCGGAGAAAGTCAATACGACAAACCGCGTTTTAAGATATAATTAATACTTATTTAAGAACATACGAACCGGAAAAGCAGTTATTGAAAAACTGATAAGATGTTTGATCAGGACAAGCTTTGAGGAAAATCAACTTGACAACAACCTCTGCTATGCTAGAATAATAGAGGAAGAGAATCGGACGCATTGAACTTTAAACCGTCCGGAGGAAAACGAAAACGAGGGCAATAAGATGAATACAATTAAAGTAGAAAACAAAAATGTGCAGATGATTGCGCACCGGGGCCTTAGCGGAATCGAGAAGGAGAATACAAACTCTGCCTTTGTGGCTGCCGGAAACCGTAGCTATTTCGGAATTGAGACTGACATCCATGTGACGTTAGATGGAAAGTTTGTCGTATTTCACGATGACACCACCGGGCGCATCTGCATTGACAATATGGAAGTGGAGAAGACCACCTTCGACTGCCTGCGTGGCCTTAGATTCACCGACACCGACGGAAAGAAAGGCAGAAGCGATCTGGTAATGCCTGAACTGGTAGAATATATCCGCATCTGCAAAAAGTACGAGAAGACTTGCGTGCTGGAATTGAAGAATGTATTCAAGAGAGAGGACGTGTTCAAAATCTGCGAGATCATCGAGGCAGGAGAATATTTGGATCATGTGATCTTCATTTCCTTCAAACTGGAGAATCTGATCTATCTGCGACTGAAGTATCCGGAGCAGGCGGCACAGTATCTGGTGAGTACATATGGCGAGGGTCTGAAGGATCTGCTGGTAAATGAAAAGCTGGATCTGGATATCAAATATACCGCACTGTCGAAGGAAATCATCGATGATCTGCATGCGGCAGGAATCAAGGTAAACTGCTGGACAGTGGATGACCCGGAGAGAGCGAAAGAGCTGATTGGCTGGGGTGTAGATATGATCACCACGAATATTCTGGAAGGTACTAATTGAGCAGGAAAATCGAATAGCTAAGCAAATAAAAGATAAAGCTTTGGACCGTTGTGAAGTAGTCCAAAGCTTTATCTTTTATTATTTGCGTTATCTAAGGCATCTGCGAATATTTTGATCAGAGGTTTTTGGACCGGAAGCAAATGCCGATATACCGAAATCAGATTCTTTTCATCCTCGTTCAGATAGTAGGTAGAGCGGTCCTCATTGAAGAATTCCGGCAGCGAACAGCCGAGTCCTTCCGCCAAAAGACATATTGTGTCAAAGCGAGGTTTTATGCCGGCCTCTTCAATCTTTTTGATGTGAGACAGTGGGATACCGGTGAGCTTGTATAAATGATAATGTGTCATGTGCTGGCTTTCGCGGAGCTGTTTGACGCGGGCGCCGATGTCCATAAGCAAAACCTCGATTCTGTAAAATATTGTGGTCTTTTGACCTCTATATCATATTATGCTACAAAACTGAAATTTAGTTAATCAATTTAAGTTCAAATTAATAGTGAGTTTTAATTTATATTAAAAAAACTGGGATAATGTGTACTATTTTGAAAAGGATGGAAAGAACGGACTTATGTAGAGTAGAAAGAGGGAGGATACTAAGGAGAGGGAAACTTGATTGAGTGACAACAATAATGTCACGATATTGATACTAAATATCAAGTTTTAAGGGCAATTCAGTGACGCATATCTTGACATCTATCTTGACTTTACCTATAATATAGATATGATAGACAGTGTACGGAGGTATCTTTCATGAACTATATGGATGTAAAGACGGCTGCCCGGTGTTGGGAATTGACCGAAAGACGGCTGACGATGCTTTGTAGAGATGGACGTATTGAGGGCGCGAAAAAAGAGGGAGGCCTTTGGCTTATTCCTGACAACGCAGAGAAACCGATGGATGGACGTAGTAATAAATCCGCTATGGTCACGAAAAACACAGAAATACTTCCTATGCCTATCGGCATATCCGATTTCAAGGAATTGGTCGCAAGGTATTACTATGTAGATAAAACCCTGATGATTAAAGAGTTTCTTGATTCCCGTCCTAAGGTGTTACTATTTACCCGCCCCAGACGTTTCGGTAAAACTTTGGCAATGGATATGTTGAAAACATTTTTTGAGATTAGCGACACCGATACTTCGATGTATTTTGAAGATAAGCTTATTTGGAATTGTGGTGAGGATTATCGCAAAGAACAAGGTAAATATCCCGTAATTTTTGTGACTTTCAAGGATGTCAAATTTTCAACCTGGGAGCAAACATACACAGCGATTAGGGAAATCATTGCAAATGAATATATGCGACATAAGGAGTTGTTGACCGGCGATCAATGTGACGAATATGATAAGGTGTACTTCCGAAAATTAGTTGAAGGTTCGATTTCCGAAGTGAGTATGTCAAGAGCGTTGTCAGAGCTTTCCCGAATGCTCAATAAACACTATGGTCGGTCTGCTGTCATTATTATCGACGAGTACGACACACCCAT
>JAFSBP010000253.1 GCA_017437205.1 Lachnospiraceae bacterium | reverse complement strand
TGCTTATCACAAGTCAATGCCCGAATCCAGAAATTTCTCAAAGAAGCTTTTGGATGCAAAGCGCGACAAGAAGACGTTAGTGCAGCCTCGCGCAGGTGTGCCTGTAATCGAGGAACACATCAAACTGATGCAGTATTTGGAGGAGCACGGCGAGGCCGACCTGCTTCCCTCCACCATTGACAGCTATACCCGCCAGAACCGTTATGAGGAGGCGGAGAACGGAATCGCAGAGTCCATTCGCTTGGGACGTGCGATGCTCAATGGTTTTCCCGCAGTCAATCACGGCGTGGCAAATTGCCGCCGCGTGATCGAGAGTGTAAATGTGCCTATGCAGGTTCGTCACGGCACGCCCGACGCGAGACTGCTCACCGAGATTACCTATGCAGGCGGTTTCACCAGCTACGAGGGCGGTGGAATTTCCTACAATCTTCCTTATTGCAAAAATATTCCCATGGAGCGCACCATCCGCGACTGGCAGTACGTGGACAGATTGACCGGACTGTATGAGGAGATGGGTGTATCCATCAACCGTGAGCCCTACGGACCGCTGACCGGTACGCTGGTTCCCCCTTGTATCTCTCATGCAGCAGCGATCATTGAGGCGCTGTTGGCGGCAGAGCAGGGCGTAAAAAATATCACCGTAGGTTACGGACAGTGCGGAAATCTGGTACAGGATATCGCGGCGATCCATACGCTGCAGGAGCTGACTGACGAGTATCTGGCTGCTTACGGCTATGGCGATGTGCAGGTGACCACCGTTCTCCATCAGTGGATGGGTGGCTTCCCCGCAGATGAGGCAAAGGCATTTGGCGTAATTTCCTCCGGAAGCCTCATTGCAGCCCTGTCCAAGGCGACGAAGGTTATCGTAAAGACCCCTCATGAGGCAGTAGGTATTCCCACCATGGAGGCGAATGCACAGGGACTTCGCTGCACCAAGCAGGTAGTCAATATGCTCTCTGATCAGACCTACAATGATGTTCGTCTGGAGCAGGAGAAGGAGATCATCCGTCAGGAGACACGTGCGATCGTCAACAAGTGCTTCGAACTGGGCGGCGGTGACATCGCAGTGGGTGTCTGCCGTGGCGTGCAGGCCGGCGTGCTGGATGTTCCGTTCGCACCCTGTAGAGCAAATGCGGGCCTGATGCTTCCTTGCCGTGACAATGACGGAGCTGTTCGTATTCTGAACACCGGAAATCTTCCCTTCGATCAGAGTCTGAAGGATTTCCATCAGGCAAAGATCGAGGAGAGAGCGGTTGCTGAGAAGCGCAAAGCTTCCTTCCAGATGGTGATCGATGATGTATACGCAATTGGAAAGGGCAGACTGGTTGGTCGCCCGAGGTACTAAAAAATAAGGAGACGAATACCATGAAAATTATAGATGTTGTGTGTTCTGCGGGACGCACCGGATTTTACTTTGACGACCAGCGCGCGATCAAGCAGGGCGCTGGACATGACGGTGTATTTTATGTGGGCGCGCCCGTGACCGACGGGTTCCGCGCCATCCGTCAGGCGGGAGAGGCGATCTCCGTAATGCTGATTTTGGAGGATGGCCAGATGGCTTACGGCGACTGCGCGGCAGTTCAGTACTCAGGCGCAGGCGGAAGAGATCCCCTGTTTTTGGCGGAGGATTTCATCCCCGTGATCGAGCAGTACATTAAGCCTCAGCTGGTGGGCAAGGAGGCAAACGATTTCCGCGGTCTCTGTGCAATGATGGAGGCGATCCAGGTAGACGGAAAGCGTCTGCATACTGCGATCCGCTATGGTGTATCCCAGGCAATCCTTGACGCAGTTGCAAAGGCAACCGGAAGAATGATGTGTGAGGTAGTGGCAGACGAGTACGGCTGCACCGTATCCGAGACTCCCGTTCCGATCTTCACCCAGTCCGGCGATGACCGTTACGACAACGCGGACAAGATGATCATCAAGGGCGCACAGGTACTTCCCCACGCGCTGATCAACAATATCGACACCAAGCTGGGCCGCAAGGGCGAGAAGCTGGCTGAGTACGTGGCATGGCTGCGCGACCGTATTCTGGCAAACCGCACCGATGAAAATTATCAGCCGGTAATGCACATGGACGTTTACGGAACCATCGGAGCAGCGTTTGGCAACAATAACTACAAGGCGATGGCAGATTACATCGAGGAGCTAGGTAGAATCGCTAAGCCCTTTAAGCTGCGCATCGAGGGTCCCATGGACTGCGACTGCGACCGCGAGACTCAGCTGACCGCGCTGGCAGGTCTGACCAAGGAATTGGATGACCGCGGCTGCGACGTGGAGCTGGTTGCCGACGAGTGGTGCAACACGCTGGAGGACATCAAGCTCTTTGCAGACAACAAGGCCGGCCACATGGTACAGATCAAGACCCCTGACCTGGGCGGCATCAATAATACCATCGAGGCAGTGCTCTACTGTAAGGAGAAGGGTATCGGCGCATATCAGGGCGGTACCTGCAACGAGACCGACCGCAGCGCACAGGTGTGCGTACACTGTGCGATGGCAACCCAGCCGGCGCAGATTCTGGCAAAGCCCGGTATGGGCGTGGATGAAGGCTTCATGATCGTGTACAACGAGATGAACCGAATTCTGGCGGTGAGAAAGGCGAGAAAAGCGTAATATTCGATAAAGTCAAACGGACAGAATGGCGATGGGCGGCCAGACTGTCCGTTTGATGCGTTTTGGGAGAGGAAATCGGGTTTTATCTAAAAATTGCCAGTCCCATTTGACTTTTTGTCGGTTTTTTTCGGAAACATCTTGTGTTATAATATCCCTAAGTATATTTTTTGAAGAGTTTCTGCCGACGAAGATTTGGGCGATTTTTCTGTCGGCGTTGTTTTTGTACATAGAAAGGGCAGTCTATAATGAAGACAATAAAGAAGAACGGTCGAGTATACAAACGGATGATTCTTACCTATATTATAATACTGTGTATCCCGATTCTTTTGAGCGTGGTTTTATACCGGTATACTCATAATGAAATACAAAAACAGTCGCAGGAAGAGAGTGACGATTTGTTAAAAATGATCGGGAGTACCTGCGACAGGGAAATTTCTTATTTTAAAAATGTGCTGCAGCAGTTGAAATTGAATTCAAATGTCACACAACTGGTGAACAGCAAAACATTAGATGTAGCGCATCGGCAGTGGCTGGCCCATTTGATCGCAGAGGATATGACAACGATGAAATCTTCTATGTTGGACTATTCGGAATTTTGTAAGGACCTCTTTCTCTATCTCGCAGAGGAGGATGTGATAATTAGCGTCGGTTCCAAGACAGACTTTGATACATACTGTAATTTTTTGATGAAGATGGATCAGGCAAAGAGGGAATTGTTTAAGGGGCGGATGCTTCAGCTGGAGCATCGGTTAATGGTCGCATCTCAGACAGAAAATAGAGAATATATTCTCCTGATGGAGCCGATAGTGAGCATGACCGGAAAACCGCTCAATGCAGTGGTTGGACTCTGGATCGACCCAGATATATTTGAGAAACAAATCAGGTCTGATGACTGGAACCAGGGAAGAGAGTGGGCCTTTATTGACAGTGATGGACAGTACTTACATATGACGGAGCACTTGAAAAGTGAAAGTTCGGATCTGCTCGCTCAGAAAAACGGTCAGGTGATGATCAACGGAAAGAGGTATCAGTGCCAATCGCTGAAATCAAGTGCATATAACGGCGAATATTTACTATTTTCCTCGATACAGCAGACCAGTCGAGTGGCAAGCAGGGTTCGCAGTATATATCTCTGTTGTGTGGTGGTGAGTGTCCTTTTGGGCTATGCGGTGATGCGGGTGTCAATGAAAAAGAACTATATGCCGCTGAAACGATTGATCAATAACCTTCCGAAGCGCGATGGCGAGATGGCTCAGGACGAGTTCCAATATCTCGAGAAGCGGATGCAGGGGATGGTGGAACAGTATAACGATGTCAAGGAAAGCGCAGCGAAGAACAAACAGGCGATTCGGGAAGCGGCGTTCCAAAAGCTATTGATTCCGGCGAGAGCGAAGGGGCAGGAAACAGAGATTGGTGAAAAAGAACTGTTTGCAAAGTTCAAGCATGGAGTGAACGTGGTTCTGATATTCTGTATCAGAGACGAGATTCAGGCAGAGGACAGAAAAAACGCTTCGGAAATGGAATATTCGTTAAAGAACTT
>JAFSBP010000252.1 GCA_017437205.1 Lachnospiraceae bacterium | reverse complement strand
GCTGCGAAAATCATCCACTAATAGAAGTGCCATTCGATCCAAATCAAATTCTCCTCCCTGCTTCAGACATCCTCTCGCTTTCGCAATCACGGAAAGCACAGCTGCTGCGTGTGCCTTTTTCCCTTCACCTTCAGATATCTTTTCCTCTTCCGACAACGCATCCACACCGTAGCGCTTCTGAAGTGCCTCCGGATATTTTTCCTCCAGAAACTCAATCATCTCCAGCGAAAGCTCTGTGGAATTGATAATATCATCCTTGATTGATCCGATCATCGCCAGCTTGAGACCGACGGTCTGATCCTCAAATTTTGGCCAAAGAATACCGGGAGTATCCAAAAGCTCCACCTGCTTATTCAGACGAATCCACTGATTTCCCCTGGTAACTCCGGGCTTATTTCCGGTTTTCGCGCAGGCTTTTCCGGCAATCGAATTAATAAACGTGGATTTCCCCACATTCGGGATACCAACAACCATCGCGCGCACCGGGCGATCCATGATTCCACGGCGTCGATCACGCTCAGTTTTCTCCTTACAGGCGTCCGCGATCACTTTGAGCACTGCACCTTTTCCCGTATTTGACCGGGAATCCATCATCACTACATGGAACCCCTTCGCATTAAACCACTCCTGCCACTGACGGTTCTGTTGTTCATCCGCCAAATCAGCTTTATTCATTATGACAAGCCGGGCCTTATTCCTTCCCAGCTCATCAATGTCCGGATTCCGACTGGCAAGCGGAACTCTCGCGTCCACCAGCTCAATTACCAGATCCACCAACTTAATATCTTCCTGCATCGCCCGTTTGGCCATCGTCATATGGCCGGGGTACCACTGAAACTGCATGATTACCTCACATCTCTATCTTCATTTTACAGCGCCCATACGAAGAAACGGTGAAAATATCCACCAGAGCCTTCCTTCGATCTGCGCGAAACTTACATTTCCCACATTGGCAAAGCGACTATCCTCGCTGCCTGCCCGATTATCTCCCAACACAAAATACTCATCTGCACCAAGCGTAATCGGTTCTGATGCCCTTCCGCTTACAGAACAAGCGTATAGGGGATTTTTAGGATCAGGACATACTCCATTGATCAAAACCAATCCGTCCTTAATTTCAATCGTCTCTCCGGGGAGTCCGATGATTCGTTTCACATAGTCGTTTTTCTGCCCTTCCTTCATCACAGAAAAACTGATTACATCAAATCGATCCGGGACAGAAAAAGTATAACACAATTTATCTAATAATACAACATCATTCGACGCTAATCCTGGATTCATGGAACTTCCTGAAACTGTCGTTTTTCCTCCGTAAAAATGGATTACCATCACTGCGAGAATCAAAACCATCAAAATATCCACGATCCAATGCACAAAATTTCTAAGAGTTTGATGTGGTGCCGAACCTTCCTGCCTGTCGTGAAAATCCATATATACCCCCTTTTTGCTGCTCTCATAGTCAAATGAACCTGCTCACACTCATTTCTTTTAGTCTACCACATCTTTGTCAAAAAAACAATTTCAAAATAGCGTAACTATTCAGAACCCCATTCGCATGGCTCTGAATAGTTACAAATAACGAAAAACGCGGGCACTGTATAAGCAGCACCCGCACCTTCTCTCGCAATCAATCAAACAATTAGCGAACCAGCTCTTTAACTTTTGCCTTCTTACCAACACGGTCTCTCAGGTAGTTCAGCTTAGCTCTTCTAACCTTACCGAAACGTACAACCTCGATCTTCTCTACAAAGGGAGAATGAACAGGCCAGGTCTTCTCAACGCCAACACCGTTGGAGTTCTTTCTAACGGTAAAGGTCTCTCTGGAACCGGTTCCCTGTCTCTTCAGAACAGTACCCTCGAAAATCTGGATACGCTCACGGTTACCCTCTTTGATCTTGTTGTGTACTCTTACGGTATCACCAACGTGGAACTCAGCAACGTTTTCCTTCAGCTGAGTAGCTTCGATCTGTGCAATAATGTTATTCATGTCTGTGACCTCCTTAGATATATTTTGATGTTCTTAATACCTATCGTAACAGAGGACCATCTTTTTTTCACAGCCTTATAACTATAGCATAGGATGGTGATCTTGTCAATCATTTTTTTCAGTAAATCCCATGTTTTCGACTTACTCGTATGATTTCACTCTCTGAATTCAGCAACATAAATTCATCCTTTAATCTTCGAGAATGATCGTCGAAATACTCTCCGGTGTCAATTCAGCATACCACCATGAACCATTCAGGAACAACTGTGTCTGCTGCTTATCATCGTTTGGATTTATCAACACTAAGACATACTTCCCATCATGATTGTCGATAAGAAATCCTTCTATCTCCTGACTCGCCTGTGGATAGGCATGCATCTGCACGTCATATTCCTCATTGACCGACACCGAATACACCTCGGAATCCTTCCTAATATACGGTGCAATATGATTAAACGCCTTATATTGACCACTATAGTCAAGTTCTCCGGTAACCGTGTGGCGGGTTACCAGTCCACCGCATAAAAATGGTCCAATGTTCGGTCCACCCATTTCATTCAGCATGAGATTCCATCCCGTAAAGGATTTATATCCACATTTAAGTGCCTTTGAAACCATAATGCCCCATTTGCACCAGTCATCGCCGTAATGATCATACAGGCGCGGTCCTGCTTCCGTAAAGTGCATATCAAGCTCAGGGTATGCCTTCTGGATTTTCTTTGTCTCCTCAATTGTTCCTGCATAATAATGAAATGCCACTCCGTCACAATTGTTTGCAAGCCCTTCACAATTATCCAGAGACCATAATACCCGGTTTGCATCGGCAAAGTTATGATCAAACATCCAAATTTTCACATCCAGATTGCTTTCCTGTAATTTTTCTTTCAGAATACCAATATACTTCG
>JAFSBP010000251.1 GCA_017437205.1 Lachnospiraceae bacterium | reverse complement strand
TGTCAGCCCCGGATTATCATCGTCTTGCGTAATCGGAACATGGATCTCTTGACCAAGTAAATCAGCACGTATGGTACGGTACAGCCATGGACGCAGAGGTCTGGTGGGCGCGTTTAAGACATGCTGCGCATAGTAAAAAGTGATATTATTCACCGGATCTACCGAGGCATACGCACCTGCTGCACCGCCCCAACCAAACTCTGTCCATGTGGGATCTAGCCGGGGCGTCCGCATGCCCAGACCATAGCCATTGACCACTTTATCATATGTATACATCTGGCGCTGTTGCTCTGTCAGACGGTCTGTGGCCATCATGGCAATGGTTTCTTTTTTCAGAATCACATCGCCAACACGCAGAGCCTCCAGAAACTTGATGTAATCTTCTACTGTGGAAACGCAGCCTGCGCCGCCGCTGGCATATTCTTTTCCCGGGCGATAAGCATTCTTCCACCAGGGCTCGTATTCACCTGTTATAGAATCATAGCGAAACTGCCGGGCAAAGCCGCTCCAATCTTCCATCGGGTGGAGAAAATCGGAATTTTCCATGCCTAGCGGAGCAAAGATATGTTTCTTTACATAGTTTTCAAATTTTTCTCCGGACAACACTTCCACCAATGCCGCCAGCACATCGTGGCAAAGGCTATAGCGCCACCCCGTACCCGGCTCAAACTCCAGAGGGGTCTTCGCGATTTCATTCACCATCTCCACAGTTGGACAGCGATAGTCGCATGCTTCATAGTATTCCTTCAGGGCAGGGGTTTGCATATCATAATTCAGCCCTGCGGTCATCTCAAACAAATGGTGAATCTTAATGGGATTCTTTGCCTTTTCAATGCCGTTTCCCGTCTTTACAGTCATCTCTCGGAACGCAGACAGATAATCCGCCAAATTATCCTCCAAAGAGAACAGACCCTTTTCCCACAGCTGCATAGCAGCCACACAGGTGAATAGCTTGGAGCAGGAGTAGATATGGTATTTTTCCTTTCCCCGCATTGGAATCTTCCCCTCCGGATCGGCATAGCCGCCCATATACCGCAGGACACATTGTCCATCCTTATAAACAATCAGATCAAAACCGGGGATACCTCTCTTCAAAAATTGCTGACACAGCGTTTTTGTCTGTTCAAACATACACTCAACTCCTCTTTTCCGCCATATTCATTTTTTGTTTCCATTTTCCGACACGATAAGTCACCGCCTGGATCACCATGCCCAGTGTCCATGAAATGAGCAGTGATCCCGACAACGCAATGGGCGCACCGTTCGGCCATGCCTCGCTGCGGGTAAGATACGCAATCAAATATGCTGTAGGCATGCGAAGAATAATTGTAGAAATAACGGACACCCACATAGGCGTGACCGTATCTCCGGCACCGCGCATAACACCGCCCAATACCTGCGTGACAGAAACCGCTATGTAACCTACCGCCATAATCCGCATCATCTCCGTTGCCAGATTGATCAGTTCGGGGGTATCGGTAAAGAATCCAAACAAGGTTTTTCCGAACAGCAGAATACACGCCGTCAAAAAGGTAGACGTACCCACACCGAGCAAAAGTCCCTGCTTCGTTCCTTTTCCGATGCGTTCAAATCTTCCGGCACCCACATTCTGACCGGTATAGACGCTCATGGTCTGGCCGAAAGTAAAGTTCGGCATCATCGCAAATCCATCCACGCGCATAATGATTACCATACATTCGATAACCATCTCGCCCATGCTGTTGGTCAGGGACTGAACCACCATGCTGGCCATCGCCATGATCGCCTGCGTGATTCCTGAAGGCACTCCGATGCGGATGATCGTCATGGAAGTATCCTTGAGCAACATAAAGTTCTCTTTCTTCAGATCAAAATGCTGTCTCATGCTGAGGAGTTTCAGATAGCAGAGTACGGCAGAAATCCCCTGGGAAATGACTGTTGCCAGTGCGACACCGGGAACTCCCATGCCTAATCCGGCCACAAACCAAATATCTAAGACTACATTCAGCGCCGCAGCCACCAACAAAAATCCGAGGGCCGACAACGAATCTCCCAGTCCGCGAAGGACTCCGGAAAGCATATTATACATAAAGAATCCGACAATACCGTAGAAATAGATGTTCAGGTAATCGGTGCACCAGTCAATGATGGAATCCGGCGTCTTCAGCAATTCCAACATCGGTCTCGTCAGCAGAGGACCCACGATCATGATTACCAGCGTGGCAATCCCCGCCAAAGTAATACAGTTTCCGATATTATTCGACAACGCCTCCCTGTCCTTCGCTCCAAAGGCCTGAGAGATCATAATTCCGGCACCGGTGGAAATACCGACAAACAACGCCAGCAGCAGATTTAAAATAGGCGCGGCACTGCCCACCGCGGACAGGGCATTATCTCCCACATATTTTCCGACAATGATGGAATCAGCCGTATTGTAAAGCTGCTGAGCGATATTTCCCAACAGCATCGGTACAGCAAACTCCGTAATTCTCTTCCAGGGCTCGTCCTGCGTCATATCGCGGGCGGTAAATAAACTCTTTAAGCTCATTTAATATATCCTTTCTCTTCCGTTTTTCTCTGCCAAATTTTTCCCGCAGTCAATCAGCATTTGCCGCTGCAATGCGTTTTTATCACAATATTCCGGTAAGCCAGATCTCGATTCCGATCACAATCAAAATCACTCCGCCAAAGACAGATGCCTTTCCGGCGAGCTTCGTTCCGAACTTCTTTCCGATGATCAAGCCTGCCATGCAGATTACAAATGTCACTGCCGCAATGATCAGCGCGCTGACAAGGGCCATTACCCAGTTGTAATCCGCGATCGTGAATCCAACAGAAAGTGCATCAATGGACGTCGCAATACCCTGCACTAAAAGCATCCCGAGACTAAGTGCGGTGATCTCGCCTTCGCCTTCTTTCTCATGAATGCCCTCCCACAGCATCTTACCGCCAATGTACACCAACAGAACTAAAGCAATCCAAGGAATCATCTGCTCAAACGCCCTAAAATACTGTACGATCGTGTGAATGCAGATCCAGCCGATCATAGGCATCATGCCCTGAAAAATGCCGAATATTCCCGCCACCCCACACATCTTCGCAGTTCTCATCTCGGTCTCATGAAGACCGTTCGCCAAGGATACCGAAAATGCATCCATCGCAAGCCCAACTCCCAGCAAAATGCTGTTCATAAAAAACACTAAATTCCACTCCATCTTCCCTGCACCAACTATCCCTTCACAGCCCTACACGTTCAAAAAGTCTTCTGCAACATTATACATTACAGAAGACTTTCCATGCAATAATAATTTTCAAAATTATTTCTTCTTCCCCTTCGCGGGCGCTTCAACCTTTTTACTCTTCTTAAAACGGTCAAAAAATTTCTTTTTCTTCGGCTGTACAACCTGTCCACCGCGAACGCTCTTAACCTTCGTGATATAAATACCGCTGACAACGACCTTCGCCTCCTGCTTCACCGGAAGCTGCTCAAATACCTGCGGATCGCTGAGCAGAGTCATCACCTTCGGTCCGATCTTCGCCTTTACTACCGGCATCTTCGACCAACGCAGATACTTCGGTGTGCTGTCCACCACCTGCTTCGGCAGACCTGCATCCGCAAGCTTCATCTTCTTCTTATCAATGATCAGCATGCTGACGGTCTGAGCCATCGCATCCATCATCTCCTGCTGCTCAGCCTGCTTCTTCTGTGCTTTAGTTCCCAGAAAATACAATAACGCCAGTAAACCTGCAACCACCAAAATAATCACCAATACAACTGTCAAAAATGTATCCATAGATACCTCCCGATTTATCCTGAACTTTTTGATGCGGGTGACAGGACTTGAACCTGCACG
>JAFSBP010000023.1 GCA_017437205.1 Lachnospiraceae bacterium | reverse complement strand
CGGCTGACCCCACCGCTTGATCGGCAACAATCCGCCGTCAATCAACGCATCGTATTTTCCTTTTACTTTTTCGGTCATTCCGGTGGCAATGATGCCGGGAAGGATCTCATTGACCATAATTCCTTCTTCCGCCAAACGGTCCGCAAACAGTTTAGTCAGCATGGACACGCCTGCCTTGGAAATGCAATACTCTCCCCGGTTTACGGAGCTGGTGTACGCGGAGATGGAGGAAATATTGCAGATATGTCCTTTGATTCCGTTTTCGGAAGCGTTCTTAAGCATCTCCTTTGCCACCGCCTGCGTGAGAAACATAGTTCCCTTAGTATTGATATTCATCACAAAATCATAGCTTTCCTCGGTCATCTGAAGGAGATCATTCCTCACCTTGGGCGCGACCCCGGCCACATTCACCAGACCGTCGATCCGTCCAAACTGTGTGAGCGCACACTGTACCAAAGCTTCTCTATCCTCTCTGTTACCCAGATCTCCCTGCACATATGCAAAATTCGGAGAATCATATGCTGCCACCACCTGCTCTTTATCGGTACGACTCATTCCGGTGACACAGTATCCTTCCTGCAAAAGCTTTCTGGCAACCGCCTCGCCAATTCCGCGGGCGCAGCCACTGACAATAATGTTCTTCATCTATTTATCCCTCTTTGTCTGCATTCTTTCAGATTTTTACGCAAATCAGTTGTTCTTTTTAAATTCTCTGTACAAATCGGTATAGAGCTGGTCACGAATCACGCAGCCGGGAGTATTTCCGCCGCGCATCAGTTCCGTGCACTTGGAACAACAGATGCAGATTTTCCGCTTGTCCAGCTCTCCCGCTGTCAAAATATCCTTCGCGAACTCCGGATAAGCGAAAATCATCCGGCCAAAGCCTGCCAGATCAAACCCATTCTCCTGAATGAACGATGCAGCCACATGCGGTCCTGCGACGCCCAGATAGGTCAATGCAGACGCAATCAGCTTAAGCTCCGGAACTTCTTTTTTAAGTGTAGCGGTACCGTGAAGCATTCTTGCAACGCCTTCCAGCGGATGCTCCTCGGCGGTATATCCGCCTGCCGCGAACGGACGGTTTACATGGGGATTAAAGTAGGGGTTGCCCATGGTAATGTCCACCAGCTCCGCTCCCGCCTTCTGAAGCTCTCTGAGAAGCCAGATCGGCTCCGTCGTATCAAAGTCCAGAGTGCCATCGGTGGCTACACCGAAGCCATAGGGGTATGCGAAGCCATCGTACACATTTAGTCTGGATGCAATCAAAAACTCATCGCTACAGAGTGCTCTCGCGCCTTCCACGCTCTCACGAAGCAGTCTGGTACGGTTTTCCAGACTGCCGCCGTATCTTCCCTCGCGGTTGTAAGCAGAAAGCAGTTCAGAATTCAGATATCGATGACAGCACTTAATATCCACACCGTCAAATCCGGCCTTCTCCGCCAGCCCTGCCGCCTTCACCATGTCATCCTTTACCTGATCCAGATACTCGTCGGATACAATGCGGCTTTTATCGATGGGGTTCTCCCCCTCAAAAATCGGGTTATTGTATGCAATGAGCGGAGCCGGCTTTCCCTGGGGTTTACTGTATCTGCCGGAATGGGTGTCCTGCATGATGATCAGGGGCGCATATCCGTTTTTCTTAAGGCTCGTCTCTCTGATCTCGTCCACGATCCGCTTAAAAACATCCAGGTTATCCTCCCTGATCCACAGCTGACGGGGATTCGCCCGTCCCTCCTCACGGCAGGCGGTCGCCTCAAACCAAATGAGACCTGCTCCGCCCTCTGCAAAACGGCGGTATCTGCGAAAAGTCAATTCATCCGGCGCACCATCCGCGGTGCCGTCACATCCCTCCATCGGTTGACATACCAGCCGGTTGGGGGCTGTCTTTTTGCCGATTTGAACCGGGGTGCCCAAAATATCTGTCGCTTCTGCGTAGGGAAGTTTCACTTCCAATTCCTCATTCTGCTCAAAAAATAAACTGTTGTCTGTAAATACCTTTCGAACCACTATTGTTTCCTCCTCGTGCATCTGCTGATAACTGCGTAAGATACCGCATAATAATCAATATATTTACTCTAATTATACTCTCTTTTCCCTCCATGTGCTATATCTGTCCTGTTATACTCTATGTAAATCTTGCTTTTTTCAATGTTTATGATATAATAATATCTGTATAAACTGCTTTTTCAGGAGGCACATCATGCATATTATCTCAGCTGAATACTCTGAACTTTTAGTTGGCTTTACCCACCACTTTCACGACTGCCATCAAATTATCTATGTGGCTGAAGGAGAAATCAGCGCCTTTGTCAATGAAAATGAATACCTGGCAAGAGAGGGCTCCCTTCTGATTCTCAGCCGCTTCGAGCAGCATTCTATCCGCGTATTGAGCCCGACCTACAAGCGTTTCCGGTTACTGATCGCAAACGAATCCTCTCCCTCAGTCCATGACAATTTCCTGCTCTCATCGGTACTAACCAATCATGGCGACGGATTCAGTCACGTCATCCGCTTAGACGAACATCGCCAGGTTTTTGAAATCCTGCTAAAAAATATGTCTTCCGAGTATTCCGGCAAATCTCCCATGTATGGTGAAATGTTGGATTTGATGCTGCGCCAGTTTTTGATTGAGCTGCACCGATATCATTCGGAACTCTTTCTCCTAAGAGACAGCCACAGCAGTATGATCGTCCATGAAATTCAGCACCGTTTTGAGCAGAATTTTCATGAATCTTTCTCTCTGGCTGAGTTAGCTGCAGATTATCACATCAGCCAGCCCTATTTGTCTCATTTATTCAAAAGAATAACCGGCTGCGCCCCGATGGAATATCTGCAGGCATGCCGGTTATCAGTAGCAAAACGATATTTGGTCACCACTGAACTAAGCATCAAGGAAATCATCTCCCGATGCGGATTCAGCGACGAAAGTAATTTCAGCCGACTGTTTAAAGCGAAGAACGGAGTGACGCCGACGGAATTTCGCCTGGCAAACAGAATTTCCAACTTTATCCAATCAGAACATTCTTCCCGGCAAATGCAAACCCGTATTTTCTGATCCGTTCTGCTGGAATTCCCTTTGCCTCAAGTAATGCCGCATACTGTTTCTCCTCAATTTGTGTAAGCGCCGCCTCCACGGTCTCCCGCAGCGACTTCTCATCCTCTGCATCGTGTACTTTGAACTCGATAACAATCGCATCGTCCTGCCTATCGACCGGCTCCAGCATGATATCATACCTGCCGAATCCACTCTCACGATTAGAAGTGATTGCATATCTTCCGTTCAATTCCACCATCAAACCGAGAACAAATCCGTGATAGAATCGCTCCGGTTCTGCCCCGGATGGCTGCCTCCCCGTATCAAAATAACTAAAGGTCTGAAGAGCAACGCGGTTCATATAATTATTCATCGCCTTCACATTCCCCAACAAAAGCGCCTTCACAAAATCATTATAATCGGATAAAACCTCCCCGAACCATGAGCGGATCATATTCTGGAACATAATCTTCACTTCCAAATTCGTCAGTGCCAGCTCATACTTCGGCTCCCGAAAAGCATCCATGCTGTATGTCTCGTAGCTCAACACTTTCAAATATCCACTCGCCAGCAATAAACTCCAGATTGCCTTCTCACTTCCATTTAGTTGATTATAGACGATTTGTTCATCAATCGGGGTAAATAAGTGTTCTCCCGCCAGCAAACGCTCGAACTCTGCCTTGATATTCCTGCTACTCTCCCGGATCAATTTTCCGACCAGGCTGTTAGAGCTGGTGTTCGCCCAATGAGTGGTAAACATTCCGGTATCCAGATAATTCAATATGGACCAAGGATTGTAAATATCCGTCCTGTTTCCGAAAATAAACCCGTCATACCAGGTCTTTACCAGGTCTTTATCTGTCAACCCAAACTCACCCATGCCCGCAAATACTTCTTCCTCTGTGAAGCCGAAACACTCCGCATACTCGTTCGACGTGGTTGTTACCACTTTTAAATGATTCAGATCCGAGAAAATGGACTCTTTGCTAACCCGCGTGATTCCGGTCATGATGGCGCGCTCCAGCCAGGGATTTGTCTTGAACGTGGAATTAAACAGGCTTCTGGTAAATGCGACCAGATCCTCCCAGAACCCGTGTACATACGCCTCCTGCATGGGGGTGTCGTACTCATCCAGAAGAATAATGACTTTCTTTCCATAATATTTATAGAGATAATTCGATATCTGGTAAAGAGCAAGGGTAGCCTCTACATCATTCATCTCGTTAGACACACGCCTGAAGTAATCTTTATCCCGCTCGGTTAATACATCTGTTTCCAGCAAAAATTCGTATTGTGAGTAGATATTCACCAACAACTGGCATATCTTTCCTCTGGCGCCCTCATATGTCTTCTCTTTTATATTCGCAAAAGACAGACTGATTACCGGATAAGTCCCCTGCAGCTTGCGGTACTCTTCTTCCTGCCAGATACGGAGTCCTTCAAACAGATCTCCCCGTCTCGCATATTTTAGGGAAAAGAACTGCTCCACCATACTCATATTCAAAGTTTTTCCGAACCGGCGCGGACGGGTGATTAGGGTTACTGAGTCTCCGCTATCCCACCATTCCTTGATAAAATGCGTCTTATCTACATAAAAAAAGTTCTTCTCAATGATTTCATCAAAACTTTGGATTCCAATCGCCACTTTTCTTCCCATACAGCACCTCCAAACATCCGGTAACGAAGTGTCATCTTCAGTATAACGTATTTCTCATAAAAGTGCAATCGCATTTTTATTTCACAGTTTTACAGGCTCTCCATATTCGCGTTTCATCGCATCCATGGATACAATCCACTGCTTGCCAAACTTACAAACATCAACTCCATTAACAAGTTTACCATATGATATCGCCTTCCGAAGCGTGCTTTCGTTCAATCCCCAAAGAAACGTAGCATCACTGAACGCCATTAACCCATCAAAAGGCGTTTCTATCGTTTTTCCATTTTCCCACAATTCATCGCATGAAATATCTATGTCATCATTCCAAACAATGCCGTAGCCACCTTGGTCTACCATGACATGGCTAAAAAGATTCGGCTCCTCTTTCAGTGGTAGAAACATCTTATGTTTGCCAAATAAAATTTCCACATCGTAAATTTTCGTAACACCTTCGGCAAACTGAACACTCAACTTATACTCGGGCAAAGCATTTACACACTTGACTTTGTGAAACATATATTTCCTCCATAAAACCTTGATAACACAGGTATCCTCTATCTCCTTTTATACAATATCACGATACCGTGATATTGTCAATAGTATTAATTTAGATGTATTAATTCCAGAAAACATCACAGAAAATGCCCCGCCCATGCAAATATACATGAGCGGGGCAGACCCAAGCTGTTTTTACTCAAAATCGTTAGGCTGTGCACCAAGAATACCCAATATCATCATTTCTATCAATTAATCCATTACAAGCGTATAGATGAAAGGAAGTGAATCGGAATTCCGGTCAATTCTTACGGTAACAATATCCTGACCTTCCTTCGGCGTGAAGCGATGCTCAATATCCACAAGACCTTCGCCACTTTTGCTGTAGCGCTTCATTTCTCCGTTTATTTCAATGTCGATATTAAGATTTCCGTCCTCGCCCTTACCGGTTACGGTAAGAACATTCTCCACACCGGGCTTTACCTTCATTTCATACGAGAACCAGCCGTGTGTCTTTACTACCGACCACATTGCACCCCTTTGACTGCCTGCAGTACGACAGGAGCCTTCGGGCATGGTAAGACATGTAGAGAATTGACCCTCAAATTTCGGGTTGTGCCCCTCGGAGAATCCACCTGCAATAATAAAGTCGGTAACCTTTCTTGCAAGAAGCTCGCGGTTTACGGCAACCTCCATATCAAGAGCTTTTTTGAACGTCTGCTCGAGAAGATATACATGGCTGTCACGCGGGGCTGAAGTGTCAGATTCAAGACCAAATTTTCTGAAAGCAGAATCTTTTTTAAAGGAGAGTGCTTCGAAATAAAAGTCCTCACCAAGCTCATCAAAGCCTTCCTTGTCCATAGCACACATGATATCAATGCACTCATATGCTTTCTTCAGAGCATCCTCATCGTTATGCTCAAAGTATCTTGCAAGACTATAATACAATGTTGTAAGCTGTGCAAAAATCTTTGCTACAATTTCAAAATTTTTGAAGCGCATATAAAGGCTATAATATTTTTCATCGTCAAGCTTACCCTTTAGGGATTCGATAAGATTAAGCTTCCTTTCGGTTTCAACAATTGCCTCTTCCTTATCCTTCATAATCACATCATACCGGAACCGTGTGAAACCATCTTCAATGAGTGCAGGCGTTAAAATAAAGTCCTCGCGGAATATTTTGTACGCTCTCTTTATCATAAAAAGGGGTGGAAAGAGACTGAGAAAATGCAATTCATACCCTTCAGCATGAAGAGCCTTGATCTGAAATTCTTCGGTACCTTCCATTGCCTCTTTTACGACATCGGCATATTCACCGTACTCTCGCTTAAAAAAGCCATCGATTGCCGCATCAATATCCCTGCCGTCAACTGCGGCATCCATTATTTCAAGGTTTACCTCATTGGGCGTCCCGAAGGGAGTATATCCCCCTCGGTCAATTCGTGAAACATAACCTTCTATTCCGAAGTTGTTGCAATACTTAACCTTTTCTGTTATGTGGTTTTTCAGCATCAGGGGAAGGAAGCCCTTGCCGAAATACTCACCGAATATATCCGTTTCTATTATAAGCGGATTTTTAATTCTTTCAAGGAAGGAATTGTGCGGTCTCGTCAGCGACCAGTCGTATTTTGTCCACTTGTCACAGACCTTAAGCTCTTTTGAAATCTGCTCATACGCATCCATCAGATCATCATAGTCCTGCGCAATGCTCGCAAAGGGACGAACGATAAGCTCCTTCCCCAGACGGTTGCAGGTCTCATAAATGATCTGTGTCACATATTTTACACGCTCAATCTTCCCAAGTTTTTGATTTTTCAATTTAAGCAGTGGAATCCTCGTTTCGTGAAGTGTAAGCACTATACCCGACATATTAGGATAGGTGTGGAAAAAATCCTCAAGCTTGTTAACAAGGAAATCCTTTAGCCGGGGATGCGTTATCTCAACATCGCCGTCAACATTATGTATTTCGGGATACACATCGCCGAAAGTTTTCGGCACCTCCAACTCGTGGTGCCAGTAATAGCTTTTGATCCCATGGGCGCTTACCATATCAAGTGCCTCGTTGACAGCCTTCTCACAATAGCGGATGTAGTGTACATCCTTCTCGCTGTTAAACTGAGAATATTTGCGGTAGAGTGTCATACCATCAACATTTCCCTTTATAGGGCTGTGGGTAGGACCTATAATTTCAAAATGCTTTACGCCGTGAGAGATAGCATACTCCGCACACTTTTTCAAATAATCACCGTCAATATCGACGGGGTTCAGGAAGG
>JAFSBP010000250.1 GCA_017437205.1 Lachnospiraceae bacterium | reverse complement strand
GGGAGACGCAGTGAGCGCTTTGCTTTACAATGCGGGCTTTGATGATGTAAAGGTGATTCGCGATCTGGCGGGTCTTGACCGCGTTGTCGCAGCAGTGTGGCCTGGCTTGGACGCGGATGATAAATTAATTGGAGGAGAAAGATGTTTGACCGTTTAGATAGTATTCGGATCCGATATGAGGAGCTGGAAGCGGAGATGAACAACCCTTATGTGGTGGAGGATCAGGCAAAGTTTCGCAAATTGATGAAGGAACATGCAGATCTGACTCCCATTGTGGAGGCATACCGCGAGTATCGCAGCGCAAAGCAGGATATCGAGGACAGTTTGATGCTGTTGGAGGAGGAGAGCGATGAGGAGATGCGTGAGCTGGCGAAGGAAGAGCTCGCCGATGCCAGAAAGCGTATCCTGGAGCTGGAGCAGGAAATTAAGATACTCCTGTTGCCGAAGGATCCCAACGATGACAAGAATGTATTTGTGGAGGTTCGCGCCGGAGCTGGCGGAGACGAGGCTGCACTGTTTGCCGCGGAGCTCTACCGCATGTATGCCCGTTTTGCGGAGCGCAACCGTTGGAAAACGGAACTGATCAGCGTCAATGAGAGCGGAATCGGCGGCTTTAAGGAAGCTGTATTCATGATTACCGGTCAGGGAGCGTTCTCTAAACTCAAATATGAGAGCGGTGTTCACCGTGTTCAGCGTGTGCCGGAGACAGAGTCCGGCGGTCGAATCCACACCTCCACCGCGACGGTAGCGATCATGCCGGAGGCCGAGGAAGTGGATGTTCAGATTGATATGAATGACTGTAAATTTGACGTGTTCCGTGCATCCGGAAACGGCGGTCAGTGTGTCAATACCACTGACTCCGCGGTGCGTCTGACCCATATTCCGACGGGAATCGTCATCTCCTGCCAGGATGAAAAGTCCCAGCTTAAGAATAAAGACAAGGCGCTGAAGGTACTGCGCGCCCGTCTGTATGAGCTGGAATGCCAGAAGAAGCAGGATGCGGAGGCTGAGGCGAGAAGAAGCCAGATCGGTACCGGAGACCGTTCCGAGAAGATCCGCACCTACAACTTCCCTCAGGGCCGTGTGACCGATCACCGGATCAAGCTGACCCTTTACAAGATCGATTCCATCATGGATGGAGATCTGTATGAGGTGCTGGACAGTCTGATTGCGGCGGATCAGAGCGCGAAGCTGGCAAAATTAAACGAGCAGTAAATGGTAAAAGCCCCATGATCATGGGGCTTTTTGATTGTTTTGCTTTATATTATTCTTCTTCCTCATCTTCCTGCTTCTCAGGAAGCTCCATCCTTACCCACTCAATTCTGTTCTTGTCGAGGGATTCTACCGTCAGACGGATGTTTTCGTAGGTGACGGTCTCGCCTGCAACGGGAAGCTGATCCAGCAGTCCGATGATCAAACCGCCGAGGGAGTCGTAATCCTCTGATTCCAGAGAGAGTTCCAACAAATCGTTCAGATCGTTAAGCTTTGTCGCGGCATCGATGCGGTAGACGTGTTCATCTATTTTTTGAACACTGTTCAGCTCGTCATTATCATATTCGTCGCGGATCTCGCCGACGATCTCCTCCAGAAGATCCTCCAGCGTGACCAGACCGGCAGTGGCACCGTACTCATCGATAACGATGGCGATGCTTAAGGATTTTTGGCGCATCTCCACGAACAGTTCAGATGTGCGCTTGAACTCGAAGGTGAAAAAGGCATCGCGCATATAATCTTTGATCCGGAAATTTTCCTGGGAGGGAAGGAACAAAAGATCCTTCATATTGATAATACCGATGATTTTATCGGTGGTCTCATCGTAGACCGGCATACGCGTAAACATATGCGTGCGGAAAATATCCAGCAATTCTCTGTAAGTAATGTCTTCGGGGACGGCGATCATATCAATGCGGGGGCACATTACATCGCGGGCGTAGGAATCGCCGAAATCCACCACATTGTTGATCATTTTCTGTTCCTCTTCCTCGATGACACCTTCCTCCTGACTGACATTTACAATGGTTCTAAGTTCAGATTCGGTGATTCTTTCGGATTTTGCGTCGGGATCTGAACCGAGGAGTTTGAGCAGACCGTTTCCGAAGAAATTGATGATAACGATCACCGGGGTAAGTACAGTCATCATTGCAAGCGTGATCGGGGCGTAGAAAAGCGCCATCTTCTCCGCATGACAGGTAGCCAGATTCTTTGGCGTGATCTCGCCGAAGATCAAAACCAGGATGGTCAGAATACCGGTTGCAAGGCTGACGTAAACGTCGCCGAACATATCCATGGCCAGCGTGGTGGCAAGGGATGATGCGGAAAGGTTCACTACATTGTTTGCGATCAGAATCGCAGAGAGCATCTTCGACCGTTTGTCAAGCACCCGATCAAGTACACGGGCACGCTTATTTCCCTCGTCGAGCAAAGTGCGAAGTCGCATAGGGTTGATTGTTATCAGTGCGGTCTCCATGGAGGAGAATACACCGGAAAGAAAAAGTAACAGTAATAGAATGATTAGCCGTATGGCACTGTCTGAATCCAAAATTAATTCACTCCGTATTGTAAGATTTGCACCGGGAAGGTACATGGCTTAAATTGTAGAGGATATGGGGGGATTTGTCAAGCAAAACAATGGAGGGCAAAAATATACCGCGGAAAACGCGCTCCCGCTCCGCTCCTTGGCGGCTTAGCTTAGCATGCCGCCTGCGGTTCCGCCTGCGAGGCAGATGAAGAAGACGAGTAGGAGATGGGAGAACCCTGACTCCATGGGTTTTCCGGCCAGGGAGGAAACGAGGAATAAAACGAGGAAGTATAATGCGCCCATCAGCATTCCCCATAAGAAACGTCGCGTTTTCATCCGCTTTCCGGCGAGGAAACCGCTTAGGGTGCAGGACAGCACATAGATCAGATAGATGCCGGTTTGAATCTGGGTGTTGCTCAGCCGGAGTTTGTATAGGACGAAAGACAGAGCAAACAGAAGTATGCCGGTGAGCAGATAAGAGAAAAGCAGTGTTTTTGCAAAAAACATGGATTTATTGAGGGAGAGTGGTTTCATGAAAAGCCTCCTTGTGATGGTGATATGGCGCGGTGGGGAATGTCCAAGGGCCTATGCTAATCTATATGCGCAAAAAAGCCTTTTCATTCCTCGCAAAATATGCTACACTAGGAGAGTAGATGCGCCGAGGAAAATAAAACCGAAAAACGCGCTCTCGCTCCGCTTAAGTCTTGCAGCGGACTAAGTTCAGTCTGCGCGGGAACTTGATTTCACTAAGTACCGGCGGCCGGAGAGGGTTTTTCTTTTGTTTATGCCCGCCATCCGTCCGATAACAGAGTAGCATATTTTGCGAGAGGTTATCTGTAACGCGACCCTAGCAACGGTGTGTATAGATTTGAGCATGATTGGAGTGTTTTATGTATAAGTTAATCAAAACAGATGGCAATGCCAGACGGGGACAGCTTCACACGGTTCACGGTGTGATTGAGACACCCGTGTTTATGAATGTAGGTACGGTTGCCGCAATCAAGGGTGCGGTTTCTACGGAGGATTTGGAGGGGATCGGCACGCAGGTGCAGTTGTCGAACACCTATCACCTTCATGTCCGTCCCGGCGATAAGATAGTAAAGCAGATGGGCGGACTTCATAAATTTATGTCGTGGGAGAAGCCGATTTTGACGGATTCCGGAGGATTTCAGGTGTTTTCCCTTGCGGGCCTGAGAAAGATTAAGGAGGAAGGTGTTTACTTCCAATCGCATATTGACGGTCACCGGATTTTTATGGGGCCGGAGGAAAGCATGCAGATTCAGTCGAATCTGGCGTCCACCATTGCGATGGCCTTTGACGAGTGCCCGCCTAGTAAGGCGGATCGGGAGTATATCCGGAAATCGGTGGAGCGCACCACCCGCTGGCTCGCCCGTTGTCAGGCGGAGATGAAACGCCTGAACAGTCTGGAGGACACGATCAATCCTCACCAGCTTTTGTTCGGTATCAATCAGGGCGGTGTGCTGCCGGATATCCGCATGGAGCATGCGAAGGTGATCCGCGATATGGATCTGGACGGCTATGCAGTCGGCGGATTGGCAGTGGGCGAGAGTCATGAGGAGATGTATGGTGTATTGGATGTGACGACGCCTCTGCTTCCGGAGAACAAGCCCCGCTATCTGATGGGCGTGGGGACGCCGGCGAACATACTGGAGGCGGTGGATCGCGGCATCGATTTCTTTGACTGCGTGTACCCCAGCCGGAATGGACGCCACGGTCATGTGTACACCGATTACGGGAAACTCAACCTGTTCAATGCGAAATACGAGCTGGACGAGCGGCCGATTCAGGAAGGATGCGACTGTCCTGCCTGTCGCAGATACTCTAGAGCGTACATTCGTCACCTGTTAAAAGCAAAAGAAATGCTCGGAATGCGACTTTGTGTCTTGCATAATTTGCATTTTTATAATACAATGATGGCAGAGATTCGTCAGGCAATCGAAGAGGATCGTTACAGCGCGTACAAAAAAGACAAGCTGGATCGGATGGCTCGCGGAGAATAAGCGGCCAAACGGCAGATGCCGCGATGTGGCGGCGCTACTGTGAGGTTCTGTGTTCGCGGACCGGATTTCGTGAAGCTGATGGAAAATAAATGAAAAATTTAGGAGGAAACAACGTGAATTATTTTATGTTGGCAGATGCAACGACCACGACTGATGGAGCTGGTGGAATGGGCTTGTGGGGAATGATCATCTATTTGGTGGTGATTTTCGGTCTGATGTATTTCATCGCTATCCGTCCGCAGAAGAAGCAGCAGAAGAAGCAGCAGGCGATGCTGGCAGCGATGGAGATCGGTGACAGTGTTATGACCAACGGCGGATTCTTCGGCGTGATCATCGACATTACCGATGATGTGGTTATCGTTGAGTTCGGAAGCAATAAGAACTGCCGTATCCCCATGGATAAGGCTGCGATCGCTAAGGTTGAGAAGGCTGAGGCGTAAGAAAGTGCAAGAGGGAGCTACGAAAGCGGCTCCTTTTTGTATACATGAATAAATTATTAAATTTACACAAACCTATTGCCAAAATCATCGTTTTTGTGGTATAATTAGACCAAGACAGGAGGACGAAATCCTGATCGAACGAGATTTTGCACCTTGAACCGTTCACTCCTCATTATTTCGCCCGGACTTAGGCGGAAAATGAGTGAAATATATGAAGCAGAAAGGATGACCAGTATGAGATTTACGATCAGTGGCAGAAACATCGAGGTTACCCAGGCGCTTCGCGACGCAGTTGAAGCGAAGATCGGCAAGTTGGAGCGG
>JAFSBP010000249.1 GCA_017437205.1 Lachnospiraceae bacterium | reverse complement strand
GAATTATCATGTCCTCAAAGCCCAACATTTTCAATATTCCGGCAATAGAACAAGGAAGCACCAACAGTCTCAGCGCAGCCACAATATAATTGCGTTTTCCCTTAAGAAGAGAACCCAAATCAAATTCTGATATTACCATACCCGCCAGCAGCATTCCCACCGGAGCCATGCATGCCCCTGCTTTATCCACCAATTCATCCAAAACATAGGGAAGTTCCCACTCAAACAATCCAACCACAGCCCCTATGAGGCTCGCCACGATAATCGGATTTATAAACCGTTTCGGTGAAAACTTTGTTTTCGTTAACATGGCGTATCCGAGCGTGGACGTATACATGGAAATCGGCAGTGAAAAGATCATTACATTCTGTAACATAATATCCCCGAACAGCCCGGCAGCCAATGAATATCCGAAAAATCCATAGTTAGAAACCGTCAGACTGTAGCAATACACTGCCTGAAGATAAGATTTTTTTGCCAATAATTTTGCCAGCAAACCGCCCACCACGATCATCACTGCCAAAAGTATAAGCGATACCAAAAGCAGCGAATATTTTTCCTGAATATATTCCACGGTAAAATTAGCAGAATAAGTATTGATCACGCTGCATGGCCAAAATACATATACCTGCAAGGTGGACAACAGTTTCGTCTGTTCACTCTTTACCTTTCCCATCTTACATAGAATGTATCCCACTGCGGCAAACAAAATCAAAAGCAACACCTGCTGCATTACAATGAACATAAAAGATTTCCCTCCTTTACTCAGTAAAACACTTTGTACAGTAAACCACCAAACTAAGCTTTTGTAAATGGAGCAAAGCAAACACATGGAATTTTTGAAACAGAGATTGAATTCATTTATCGTTTGTGATAAACTAAATCAGAGGAGATATGATGTTTGAACAGATTGAAAATTTAAAACTAATTGATGTGATTGAAGGCGTTTCCAGTCTGCACCGCGCCTATTCCGACCGATTCAGCCATGGCTTTGTTTTTAAAATCAACGGGGAAAGCAGATATACATTTGACCGGACAACCATCCTTCACACGGAAGGCGAAATGTTATTTATCCCAAAAGGATCCTCCTATACAGTACAACGTCTGTCTGAAGGCGAAAGTAAATATGTAGCAATCAATTTTGACGCAGACCTTCATGACACTGTTCCAAAAAAATATCCTCTAACCCAGATGATTGATACTCACTTTATCTGCACACAGATGGCCAGACGCTGGCTATTTCAGACTCCTGCCGACCGCTATCAGTGCATCTCCACCTTTTATCACATTTTGTCAGTCATCTCAAATATGGATAAATCCGAATATGCGCCAAAACATAGATTTTCCATGATTGAACCTGCTGTCCGATATCTGGAGGAACATATCTTTGATTGTTCATTGAAAGTCAGTGATCTTCATTTGCTCTGCGGTATATCTGACACCTATTTTCGAAAAATTTTCATCTCGCACTTTGGTACCGGACCGCAGAATTATATTACCAACAAGCGACTGACTCAGGCAAACGCACTTTTAAACATTGGTGACTATAATCGGATCTCCGAGGTTGCATTGGCTGTCGGGTATGAGGACCCTCTGTACTTCAGTAAGATTTTCCGGGACAAATACGGCTTTCCTCCCTCTCATGCCGCAAGCCAAATTAACTGTTGCAAAGAAGTTAGAAACTGAACCGTCCTCATTGCATCGTAATAATGTCAATATAACGCCATGCTGCCGCGGTATTCCATCGGTGTCATCTCGGTTTCTTTTTCAAACACCTTGCAAAAATAAGCCGCGTCATAATAATTACATTGCTCTGCGATCACTTTCACAGAAATATCTGTGGAAACCAGGAGATTCTTCGCCTCCTCCAGGCGATGACGCTGCCGAAATTTTATCGGACTCACCCCGGTATCTGCCTTGAATTGCTGTCGCAATCCACTGCTGCTGATCAATAATTTATGTGCAATTTCTTCGACAGAATAGTCATTTTTGCTCAGCAAAAGTTTTTTTGCCTCCTCGATTACATCATCGGACTTCTTATGTTTATTGGCGGCTAATATCAACTGGTAAATGCAAAAGAAAAGCTGTGATTTTGCCAATAACATTTGATTTCCTCCATGCTCATATGCCTCAATGATATTTTTCAACATCGGCAAAAAATATTCCGAAGAATCTTTCAATTTATAAAACGGCGCTATCGGTATCTCTTCCGAGTTCTCCCCTTGAACAACAAAATTTACCAACAGATTTTCTACCGGTCCCTCTTCTGTATGTATATACACTTCATATTTACTGTCTTTAGGAAGATAGATCAAGTCAAGCGGTTCCAATTCAATCATGTCATTTTCAAACACATAGTCCATCCTTCCTTTGATCAGCAGAAGAATCCCAAAATCCGGACGTGGAGTCTTCGCATAGCTATACCTTCTCGTCTCCCAGAATTGCTTTCTCGCGTTTGTAATCGTAACATTCAGTTCCATGGTTTTTTCCTCATTATTTTACTGCGTCCATTTTATCATTATATATCGAAAAATACAATACTCTTATCATATCCTCCATTTTATTTCATTATAAATCTGTTATGATAAACGCAAAATACAACAAGGAGAACGCCAATGACTCACGAACAACTCAAACAAATTGCTGAAAATGCATATTCCTTCGATTTCTCCAACGTAATGATTACCGATGCGAATGAGGTCTTTCTTGAAATAACCCCTGAAGGCACTACCGTGGGCGGAGTTAGTATACCGCAAAAGCTGCGCGCACTCTCCCTCGCATATCTTCACCGCGATAAAAAAGCCCTTTCCCTACACCAACGCCCCAACTTCAGCCATTTTGGTGTAATGATGGATATGTCCCGCGGCGGAGTTATGAGACCTGAAAAGGTAAAGGAGTTCATAACAAAAATTGCTCTTAGCGGGGCGAATCGCCTGATGCTTTATACGGAGGATATTTATACGTTAGAAAACTATCCTCATCTCGGTTACCTTCGCGGAGCTTACACTGACGATGAACTGCGCGATATCGACGCCTTTGCTGCATCCTTAGAAGTTGAACTAGTCCCCTGTATCCAAACACTCGGACATATGGCACAATATCTTGCGTGGTCCAGCGAGACAATCAGCTTCAAAGATACTGACAGCGTCCTCCTATGTAAATCCGAGGACACTTACCGTTTCATAGACGCCGCTATCAAAAAAATGAGTGAACTTTTCACAAGCCGCCGTATCCACATCGGAATGGACGAGGCACATGATATCGGTCTGGGGCAGTTTCTAAAAAAATTCGGCTACAATGACAGAATCTCAATTCTGACCGATCATATAAACCGAGTGTCTGAAATCTGTCAGAAGTACGGTATGCGTCCCATGATGTGGAGTGATATGTTATTTAAACTGCAGAGCGGAAACACAGCACTTGACAGCTATTATGCAGCAGCCAATACCCTCGACTCTGTGAACATCGCAGGAATCGATCCGGTTTACTGGGATTATTATCATAAGGAACAGGAGCATTACGCAGAGCGCATCATAGCCCATCGCCATTTAAGCGGCTCCACTATTTTTGCAGGCACAGTATATACCACCCGTGGATTTCTTCCGAATTTAAAGCTGACCTTTGAAACCTGCATCCCGGGTTTGAAAGCATGTATTGACAATGGAATCTCCGAAGTTTTTGCAACCATGTGGGGCGATGATGGCTGTGAAACCAACTATTTCGACGCACTTTACGGATTTGCCGCATATTCGGAGCTGTGCTACAACCGCGATGCCTCCATGACCGATATTGAAGCCATGGGCGAGCTGATGAGCGGTATTTCACCTGCTCTTGCAAAGACCATCAACCGTTTCTTTATTTTGGATCGGCCAAAGCAACTGATGTGGGGAGATATCTTCTATCAGCTGAACGGTCATGATTTTTCTACCAACACAGAGTATCAGGCACTTGAGAGACTTGCCGATGAATGCGATGACAAATATGTAAAACTGGTTCTGCGCATCATTTCCACTCGGGCAAAGCTGTATGCGACGTTACAAAGCAGCTATGCATACGGAGAAAGCCTAAAGCCTTACATTGAAACTATTTTGCCGAACCTTTTATCAGACTACCGGGAATTATATCAGCTTCACTCCGCCATCTGGCTTTCGGTCAACAAGGTCTTCGGATATGAGGCCCTCCAATCCAGATATGTTACGACAATTAACCGAATTGAATATGCGATTACAATTCTGACACAGTACGTGGCCGGAGAACGTGAACGTATTGAAGAATTGGAATATCAGCCATTATACGGGCAGACACGTGCACCATGGTACAATTACATTGCCTTTACCCGCGTAATGGATTTCTACTGATAATTAAGGAGGTTTGTGATGGGATACATTTTCTTGTTTCTCTCTCTTTTTGCCGGGCTAACGAAAGCTTACTGCGGAAAAAAGACCAGCGGGCATCTGACCGGCTACCAAGAAGCCATGCTTGCAAATATTCTTCGCATGTTTCTCTGCACTCTTATCGGTCTGGTTCTTGTTTTAATAACAGAAGGTACACATTTTCTGTTATTAGACACTGACACCTTACTGCTAAGTATTTTTTCCGGCATAACTACAGCTATGTTTGTTGTGCTTTGGCTGATTTGCGTCAAGACCGGTGCATACATGATGATTGAAGTTTTCATCATGCTTGGAGTAACTATTCCTCTACTCATGGGAATTCCTTTTTTTCACGAATCAGTGACCATTATACAGTGGTTGGGAATTGCGCTCTTATGCATCGCCTCGTTTGTTCTTTGCTCTTACAACAATACAATCAAGCAAAAATTGACATTAAAGGCACTGGTATTGCTGGTTCTTTGCGGAATGTCAAGCGGGTTGACAGATTTCCTGCAAAAACTATTCATTTCCACGCAACATCATGTTCCGATCTCAGTCTTCAATTTGTATACCTACTTGTTTTCTCTACTGTTTCTAATCTTTGTTTTTTGCTGTACAACAAAGAAAACTGTAACCGACAAAGAGATTATCGGTTTAAAACTCAAGAAAATCGGTGGATATATCCTTGTAATGTCTGTGTGTTTATTTGCAAGTTCTTTCTTCAAAACATATGCCGCAGTATATTTAGACTCTGTACAACTGTATCCTGTGAGTCAGGGACTTGCACTGATTCTGTCCTCATTTATGTCTGCAGTATTTTTCAAAGAAAAACCGACGACAAAATCCGTCGTCGGCCTGTGCCTCGCCTTTGTGGGAATTATTATGATCAATTTTTTATCGTAACAGAAGTTTAAGATACGTCAACAAAATATATAACTTACAGATGTATCCACTCTCCATGTTTTGGATTGACAAAGGTTCCGTCAGGCACTCTCTTTAAGAACTCCTCCTCAAACCTTTCCATGTTTTTCGGATCGTCCACGCATTCAAAATCATGATGGATGCT
>JAFSBP010000248.1 GCA_017437205.1 Lachnospiraceae bacterium | reverse complement strand
GGAGCTGTCCTTAGTACGAGAGGACCGGGATGGACGGACCGCTGGTGGACCGGTTGCATTGTCAAGTGCACGGCCGGGTAGCCATGTCCGGCAGGGATAAACGCTGAAGGCATCTAAGTGTGAAGCCCCCCTCAAGATGAGATATCCCATTCTAAATGAAGTAAGACCCCTTGAAGACGACGAGGTAGATAGGTTGGAGGTGTAAGTGCCGTAAGGCATTCAGCTGACCAATACTAATCGGTCGAGGGCTTATCCAGAAGGTCATGGAAGAAAGCTCCGGACGGCGGCCGAGTGTCGGTTGTGTTCACACAAACCGGGACGAGGACATCGGACGGGCAAGTCAACATGAGCAAGTAAGCAACGCGAAGCGGTGCGATTTGCGAATGGTGACGGTGATTGCGGGAGCGTAAGCGAAGCAATCAGCTTTCAAATAATAGAAGTTGTCAACAATTTCCTGTGTGTGGTTTTGAAGGTACATACCTTCCTTACATAAGATACAAAGTACAAAAGATTCTTAAGTACGGAAGATTTTGAGTATACAAAAGATAAATATCGCCGCATCGGCTGATGCGGCGATTTATTTGTTTTATAGGCAGGATTTAGTGATATTTCGGCAGCCAGTTTCCGTGAGCGTCAATCAGATCATCTACCATTTTCACGATCGTATCGATATCCAATTCACTTCCGGTATGGGGATCCAACATCGCGGCCTGATAAATATGCTCTTTCTTTCCGGTGACAGCCGCTTCGATGGTCAAGAGCTGAACGTTGATATTCGTCATGTTCATCGCTGCGCACTGAACGGGAAGCCTGCCCACATGGCAGGGATGAATGCCGTGACTGTTTACCAGACAAGGAACCTCTACGCATGCGTCTTCCGGAAGATTGGTGATCAAGTGTCCGGTGTTCAGCACATTTCCGCCAATCTCGTATGGAGTGTTTGTGATAATGGATTCAATGATGCGGGAAGCGTATTCGTGGGATCGTTTAATTGGCTCGGATGCATTCTCAATCATTTTTGCACATTCACCATCCCATTTCTCAATCTGGCTGATGCATCGGCGAGGGTATTCATCCAGAGGAATGTTGTAGCGTTCGATCAGTTCAGAATAATTCTTTTTGATATAAAAGGGATTGTATTCTGCGTTGTGTTCACTGGATTCCGTACAATAATATCCGAAGCGGCGGATGTAATCATATCGTACCAGATCCTTACATTCGGGATCATTGTCCAATTTCTTCAGAGTACGGCGCCGAATCTCAGGGTAAAGGTCATTGCCGTTTTTATCTTTGATTTCAAGCAGCCATCCCATGTGATTGATTCCGGCAATAAGCTCTTTGCGTCCGGGGAGACTGTCCTCCATACCCAAATCCTTTAATAAATGTTCGGAACATACCTGAACACTATGGCAGAGGCCGATTGTGTGCATAGGGGTATATCTCAACATATATCCTGTGAGCATGGACATGGGGTTGGTATAATTGAGAAGCCAGGCGTTAGGACAAACTTCTGCCATATCCCTTGCGAAGTCCTCCATCACCGGAATGGTGCGCAACGCCCGCATAATACCGCCGATGCCGAGGGTATCGGCAATGGTCTGACGAAGACCGTACTTTTTCGGAATCTCAAAATCAATGATTGTGCAGGGATCATATCCGCCCACCTGGATTGCATTGATGACGAAATCAGCGCCGGACAACGCAGACTTTCGATTTGCGACGCCTAAGAAGGCGTTGATTGTTGCGCATCCCCCATGTGCCTCATTGGTAGCCTTAAGTACAGCTTCCACCTCCGAAAGACGCTTGGGATCAATGTCATAGAGTGCGAATTCGCTGTCTTTTAGCGCATCGCTGCACAGACAGTCGCAGAGTACTCGGCGGGAGAAAATCGTGCTGCCGGCACCCATAAATGTTATTTTTGCCATGGATAACTCTCCTGTGTGATTTTTTATAGAGTTTGTTTGAACATAATCATTCGAATGATAAGTTCATTATATCGGATGAGGCGAAGAATGAACATTGCCAAATGTGAGATTTATTTGACTGAGTGTGTGTAAAAAAAGGACTATACTTTATTGGGAAAAAATGTTATACTATATTTTAAGTTGCCGGGAGGGAGAAAAGCATGCTGACTACAGTTGCGATTGTGAATCAACATTACCGTGATATTAATCCACGCGTGTGCGGACGTCAGGACTGTGCGCCTTCCCATGCGTACGGACCTGCGGTGAGAAGCTATTGGCTACTTCACTATGTGGCGGAGGGGAAAGGGGTATTTCGGATCGGTGAGAAGGAATATCACCTGCATGCATCACAGATTTTTGTCATCCGGCCGGGAGAACTGACTTATTATGAGGCGGACAAAGAAGAACCGTGGCGTTATCTGTGGATTGGGTTTGACAGTTCGGTGGAGATGCCGGGAATTTTACAGCAGGATGTGCTGACGGTCCCTCAGGTAGAACCATTGTTTGACGCCATGGTAAAGTGTGGGGATATGCCGGTCCAGAATGAGGCCTTTCTTTCCGGAAAGATATGGGAACTATTGTCCATGTTTTCATATGAACATCAGCAGACCGGTCGGTCTGAGCTGTATGTGAGACAGGCGAAGAACTTTATGGAGACCGAGTACATGATCGGCATCACGGTAAATGAGGTGGCTGCCCGTCTCGGACTTGATCGAAGTTATTTCAGTAATTTGTTTAAGATTCAGGTGGGGAAGACTCCGCAGCAGTATCTGAATGAGGTCAGAATGCGCCAGGCGGCGGTTCAGTTGGTGAAGTTCGGATATACGGTGACAGAGACGGCCGCTTCGGTGGGGTATGCGGATGTGTTTGCATTCTCGCGGATGTTTAAGCGGTATTACGGGATGTCACCGAGGGAATACAGCAGACAGTCGAATCTATGATGCGCGGTGGAGAAAGACGCGTAAAAACAATAGGCAGATGGACGGAGGAAAAGATGGGAGCAATCTCAAATGATTGGCTGGGGCCGTTGACCCCTGAATTTAAAAAGCCTTATTATGCGAAGCTGTACCGGACGATCAGGGAGGAATATACCACCAGACAGATATTTCCCGATTCGGAGGATATTTTTAACGCGTTCTCGTTCACACCGCTGTCTGAGGTGAAGGTAGTGATATTGGGGCAGGATCCCTATCACAATGTGGGACAGGCTCACGGACTTTGCTTTTCAGTGAAGCCGGAGGTGGAGATCCCGCCGTCGCTGGTGAATATCTATCAGGAACTGAACTCGGATCTGGGGTGCTACGTTCCGGATAACGGATATTTGGTGAAATGGGCGAAGCAGGGAGTGCTTCTTTTGAATACGGTGCTCACCGTCCGTGCCCACGAGGCAAACTCTCACCGTGGCATCGGCTGGGAGGAGTTTACGGACGCTGCGATCCGTATTTTGAACGAGCAGGATCGACCGATTGTATTCATG
>JAFSBP010000022.1 GCA_017437205.1 Lachnospiraceae bacterium | reverse complement strand
GAGGATGGAGTCCACTTCGTCGATGATGGCAAAATTCAGGTCTCTCTGGGTCAGCTGCTCCCGGTAGTTTACCATGTTGTCACGCAGATAGTCGAAACCGAGCTCGTTATTTGTCACGTAGGTAATATCACACTGATATGCCGCCCGACGCTCATCATTGTCCATGTGGTTGAGTACCACGCCGACCGTCAGACCGAGGAACTCATGAACCTGTCCCATCCACTCGGCATCACGCTTTGCCAGATAGTCATTGACCGTCACAACATGGACGCCCTTACCCTCCAGCGCATTCAAATAAGCGGGAAGAGTGGACACCAACGTCTTACCTTCACCGGTACGCATCTCCGCAATACGTCCCTGATGGAGAACGATACCACCGATCAACTGTACGCGGTAATGCTCCATCCCGAGAGAACGTCTCGCTGCCTCACGCACGACAGCAAATGCCTCCGGCAAAATATCATCAAGGGTCTCACCTTTTGCAAGACGCTGCTTAAACTCCGCCGTCTTTGCCTTCAGATCAGCATCACTCAATGCCATCATTTCAGGGCGCATCGCCTCGATTTTGTCTACGATCGGGTAGATCAGCTTCAACTCCCGCTCACTGTGGGTGCCGAACAGCTTCTGAAAAATTCCCATACATTCACTCCTGTAACACTTTTTTCGCTGAAAACTCTCACGACAGAGTTTTCGTTGGCGGCTAGTCTGCAGGGCAGACCACACCTATTTTCCATTCTAAAACAATATTGTAGCATTAAATGCCCAAATATTCAACCCGCAAACGGTGAAAAATAGATAAAATCGCCCCCTCACCACCCAAACATCGCCCCTGCCACCTGAAAATACACGACCAGTGATACTGCATCCACGATCGTTGTGATGAACGGGCTCGCCATCACCGCAGGGTCAAGACCGACTTTCTCCGCCAGCATCGGCAGCGTACAGCCGATGAATTTTGCGCAAAATACCGTCACGCAGAGGGTGACGCAGACTACCGCCGCCACCGGCAGTGAGATTGCTGACTGAAGAAGCAGGTTATCGATCAAAATGATTTTGACAAAAGTTCCGATGGCCAGAGATATGCCGCAGAGCACCGCCACCCGGATTTCCTTCCATACGACTCTGAATATGTCCTTAAACTCAATCTCACCCTGAGACAGGGCACGGATGATAGTAACTGACGACTGGCTTCCGGAGTTTCCTCCGGTTCCCATGAGCATGGGGATGAACGCAGTGAGTGCCGCCTGCACCGCCAGTGCGTCCTCAAATCCGGAGATAATCATGCCGGTGAAGGTAGCGGAAACCATCAGAAGGAGCAGCCACGGAATGCGGTTCTTCCACAGTTCAAACACGGTTGTCTTCAGATAAGGCTTCTCGCTGACAGCGATCGCGTTCATCTTCGCGATATCTTCCTCAATCTCCTCCTGCATAACATCGATGACGTCGTCGACCGTGATGATTCCGACCAGTCGGTTTTCCGCATCCACAACCGGGAGCGCAAGGAAGTCATATTTCTCGATCATCTGCGCAACCACTTCCTGGTCCTCCGTGGTCGACACCGCAATCACATTTTCCTCCATAATATCGCCGATCAGTTGATCCCGGTCGGCCAGGAGAAGCATCTTCGCCGTCACCAGACCGATGAGCACCCTCTTTTGGTCCGTGACATAGCAGGTATAGATGGTTTCTTTGTCGATGGCAACCTTTCGGATCAGCTCAAAAGCCTGCTCCACCGTCCAGTCCTTCTTCAGACCGATGTACTCCGGCGTCATCAGGCTTCCCGCGCTGTCTTCCGGGTATTTAAGCAAAGTATTGATCACCTTTCTGGAGTGTGGCGTGGAGTTTGCGAGAATACGGCGAACTACCGTCGCCGGCATCTCCTCAATAATATCTACCGTATCATCGAGATACAGTTCGTCCAGCATCTGCTTCAATTCCACATCGCTGAACGCACCGATCAGCG
The DNA here is from genome assembly GCA_017437205.1 of Lachnospiraceae bacterium. Classification (GTDB taxonomy): domain Bacteria; phylum Bacillota; class Clostridia; order Lachnospirales; family Lachnospiraceae; genus RGIG423. The sequence continues at coordinate 9,094 of JAFSBP010000022.1, read as the reverse complement.
ACTCCTGAAGGTCGGTATCCAGATCGACGAACACTTCCGCTGCCAGTTCCTTAGGCAGTAACCGGTAAAGTATCAGATACTGCTCTCTCTGCAGTTCATTCAGTAGCTCCGCAATATCTGCCGGGTTCGTCTCGTTTAAATATACTTTTAATTCAGAAAATCTTCTTTCTTTAATCAGCTCGCTGATCTCTTCAGCGGTCAAAAATTCCTGTTCCATTGTATGTCCCTCCTCGTTTCGCTCTTTTTTGTCAATGTAAACCTAAGGTACCCGTATTACAGCCACCTTAAACAAGCCATGTGCCTTATGTTAAGCTATCATGACTTTCTCTTCTCTTTTCCGAACGTCTTTTCTCGGAATCTCTCTTGGTTGGGGACTTGCCTGAAAGAAACTCAGGCAGGCATAGAACATAAAACGGGAGAGCATGTCCGCGTTTTGGTATCTTCCCGTTTTATGCAACTACTACCGTCTCCGTCCATACTCTCACCTCACATTCATTCATGGTATAGCCTGCGTCAGCAGACATGATTATTTAGATTAGAAATGATATCAGAGTCAACGCCTCTGACTGAATTGGATGATCAGGAGCTCCACAGCCAACCGGTCGGTCAGTCGTCCTGACTTCACATCCTCCTCCGTCTGCACGCAAAGTTGCAGATATGATAGCAATACTTCCCGGCTGAAATTTCCGGACAGGCTGATCATCTTTCCCGCCACATACGGCGTCAGTCCGCAGGCTTTCGCGATCACCGCTTTATCCCTCGACTTCGCCGCCGCTTCCTTCACCTGCAAAAGCTGGTTGAACTGGCGGGCAATGAGAAACAGGATACGCATCGGCGGTTCCTTCATGGTCAAGAGATCATAATAGAGACGAAGTGCCTCCTGCTGCCGTCTCGCTGCCACCGCGCCGATCATATCAAAGATCTGTCCGGACACCTGCGGTGTGCAGATCGCCGACACATCCTCCGGCATGATCCCGGAACGCTCTCCCACGTAGCTGATGAGTTTTTCCAGCTCCATGCGGATATTTTCCATGTCATCGCCGGCCATCTCCAGAAACAGTTCCATCGCCCTTGCGGAAATCTGCTTATTCTCCTGCTTCAGAAAACGAAGGATCCACATCTGCAGTTCTTTTTCTGACTGACGTCCCATCTCCGCCGCGTAACCAACTGTATTTATCTTTTTGTACAGTTTGCTCCGCTTGTCCATCTGACTCTCCGCGAAGATGATAATGGTGGTATCAGGAACCCGGTCCAGATATTCCACCAGCTGATCCGCCTCGCGTTTAAACAGACCGCTGTTCTCAACGATGACCAACCGGTAATCCGCAAAGAAGGGCATCGTCTCTGCCGCATCGATAATCGCGGTAACCTCCGCCTCCTTCTCCACGAAACGGTTCACATTCATCGTATCATCGCCGGAGATCGCCTGAATCAAACGATTCTTATAACTGCGCTTCAGATACTCTTCTTCTCCGAACAGACAGTATACCCGCTCAAATGTACGCTCCTTGATATCCTGATTCAGCTTCTGCATTCCGTGACCTCGACTTTCTCGCTATCTTATACAGTTTACCACAGTTTGGCATGGTCGTACAAGCCCCTTTACCCACTTTCTCAAAGCAAATTTTACGGATTTTGGGATACATACCCCTTAATCTCCCAACGGATGCCATCCGTATTCACCATCACCGCGCCGCACTCTGCCGTACAGTATATCTCACTCTCCACCGCCGCCAGCCGATCAAGCAGTTCTTCATGTGGATGACCGTAAGAATTCTTCTTTCCGCAGGAAATCACTGCCGCAACAGGCCGCACTGCCGCCAAAAATGTCTCAGAGGTAGAATATTTCGACCCGTGATGTGCCACCTTCAAAAGCGTATATGGAGGTCGTTTACTCACATAATCCTCCACTGTCCGCTCCCCTTTCCCTTCCACATCTCCGGTGAGCAGGCAGGAGAAGTTTCGGTAAGTCAATTCAAGTACCACTGAGCACTCATTTTCCGTCTGTGGAGATATCATCGTTTCCGGAGAAATGCATTTCATCTCCACTTTCCCCAATTTGATTCCATCATTCATTCCTATCCTCACCACTCTTGTGCCATTTTGCGTTGCAATCTTTTTTATTTCCTCCACTTCTTTTTCATCCATTGTCACTTCAGAGACCAAAAGGCATCCGACCGGAAAGCCGGACTCCAATAAATCCACCAGACCATTCATATGATCGCTATCCAAATGTGTCATCACCAGATAGTCCAGCTTTCGCACTCCCGCCCACTTTAGGCTCGGATGAATCGTCTCTTCATAGATTGCAGTCTCAGACGAACTTCCTCCGTCCACCATCATTGTCGCACCATTTGGCATCCGAAGAAATATACCGTCACCCTGGCCGACATCCAGAAACACAATCTCCAAACGGTTGCGCCCGATGCCAAACAGAAGAATCACTGCCAGTAACCCACACGTCGCAAAGAGACTACACCAGCGCTTTGCCTTACCGGCTCTGACCGGCTTTTCTTCCCCTTCCGCTTCAGTTTCCTCATAACCTCCCGTCTCCTGCTTTTCCCATTCCCGCAGGTTCTGTCTATGCAGCACAAATAAAAATACAGTCAATACTCCAGCATAGACCAAAAGCTGTCCAAACGAGGGACATCCCACGACAATCTGATTCCCCGGAAATTTCCCTGCCAGTCGGCACAACTCGTCGACAAATAAGAACGCACATCTGACCGGCACAGAAACCACCGAACCTACAGGCAGTGAAATACTGCCAGCTGCAAGTACAAGAATACATCCAATCAACACTGGCCCCATCAACGGCACTACAACAAAATTCAGCAGAATACTGTAGGGCTGGATCACATACTGATTGATAGCTGTCACAGGCATGAGAACCATCCACACCACAAGAACACTGAGCAGGGTCTTCGCCCACTTTCGACTCAGTTTTAACCATCGCACCAGTTCAGGCAATATCAAACCCAGCGATAGCACTGCCCCAAATGACAGCCAAAACGACGGACGCGTAATCTGCAAAGGGTATTCTCTAAGAATGATCACCATCCCCAGTGCCGCTGCAGAAGGCGAATCGTATGTTTTTCCTACTCCTCCGGCAATCAGACTGCAGCCGATAGCGATTGCCGCCCTCGTTGCGGATATCCCGCTGCCGATCAAGCGCAGATAGATAAACAAAAGAGTACTAACCAATATCGCTGCCGGCCATTTAGAGACCGTCATTTTCTTTCTCAATCCCCCGTAAAGGCCAACCCCGAGCAAAGACAAATGCAGGCCGCTTAAAGTAAGGATGTGGCCGATACCACTGTCCAGATAGAGCTGTTGCCGCTCATCCGGCAACTCACTTTTATCCCCAAGTACCATTGCCAGCATTGTCCCACCGGTATCGGGGGACACTGCCATAAAAATTCCTCTCACATAGCGGCGAACCTGCCCCAGCATCCCCAAAAACGGTTCTGTCGAGTTCATATCCACTACAATGTGCTGCCCATACATCTGCAAATACATCCCCATCGACGACTGGTAAGCCCGGAAATCAAACTGTCCCGGATTTGTCGCAGTATCAAAGCTACTGATCTGTCCAATTACTGATATCCGATCACCTTCTCTAATTTCAGTGTCATCAGCAGTGTAGATAATCAGTTTCGAAAGCTCTACCTCTCCCACTGCAGTCTGCATCCTCACCTCTTTCAGCACATATTTGGAAGAGTTTTCCATCGCTCCCACGGAAATCACTACTCCAACAGCCTCTGCCTGTCGCCGCTCCGACGGAACACTCTCCAACTGCTCCACCAGCCAGAGAGCGGTCTTTTCATTTTGGACAGCTTGACCGCAACAGATATACCCCCACAGGACAAAGAAGAGCAGTATCAGCCCCAGCCAATACTGCCCATGTTTTCTCATTTTATGTAACACAAGGAAAACTGCCGCCACTGCGGGCAACACAGCCTTCAATGACCATTGGCTCAGGCACAGCACCTCTCCAAGTACAAACGCTCCCGCAAGCCAGCAAATCGGTCTCTTTATTTTTCTTTTCCTCCACTCATCACATAGTCCAGATTTCGCTCAAAGGGTACATCCAAAGGGATCGTCTCACAAAACTTCTTTGACGAGTCGCCTTCCACCATGATCTGAACCTTGCTGATATTTGACAATGCAGTCAGCGAGTTCACCAGCGAATAGATGGTCACATAGGGACTCACTGCCAAATCACCGGTCAAAAAGCCACCGCTGAAATTTACGTAACAAATATTATTTTTCACAGAAACACTGAGCAAATTGGTTCCCTGTGGCATCGTTGCAAGCATGTCTGACGATTCCGGTCCTGCAAGCAACGCATTCACCACCTGACGTTCCTTAGAAAAGGTTCCGCTGATCGTCGTCTCCCGACTGGTTTCCGTCAGACCGGTTCCCGCCGCATTTCCGAAATAAACCGTCAGTACCACCTGCTCGTAATTACTAAGATTTTCGCCACGGGAATCAAGAAACGATTCCGCTGACATGATGCCAACCGTCTTTCCTGTCACATCAATGAGCGGCTGCTCGTTCACATAGATCGCCACATACTGCACACCCTCAAGCTGAACCAGCGTTTTCACAATTCCGGCCCGCAACAAAACCTCGTTCGCCACACTGAGCTGACTGTACTGTTCGTTCATATAAACATTAAGCAGGTTTCCCTGTTCCACGGTAACTCTATTTACCAGTTCTGTTTTAGCAAACAGTGATGAATTTTGTACCTTTTCAGGCTGCTTCATGGCCTCCAGCAATTTAAACGCCCGCTCCTTAACATCCTCTCCGAGAATCTCACGCCTTTCCGTGGTGAGCGAATATGCCTCATTTCCCAGATAATATACCTCGTAAGCATTTTCCGTCAATTCGGGAGAATCATCATTGCATCCGGCCAGCATAAGCATGGCCATAACGACCAAAAGAATTGCTATCCATCTTCCTCTCTTCATGCTTCCCTCCTACGCAATATAAATCAACGGAACTCTGACTGTAAATGTACTTCCAACATTTTCCTTGCTGAAAAGGCGAATCGCACCGTGATGGGAATGAATCACGCTCTCCGTGATCGCCAACCCCAGACCGGTTCCTCCGCTCTCACGACTTCTCGCCTTATCCACACGGTAAAAACGGCTAAACACCTGCTCCTGACTCTCCTCAGGAATACCGATGCCATTGTCAGCCACTTTAATGTAAAAAAATTTATGATCGGCATTCAGCGACACACGAACCCAGCCGCCGTCATTGTTATACTTGATCGCATTCTCAATCAAATTAGACACCGCGAGTGACATCTTCAACGCGTCAATTTCTGCCACCACCGGTCGGAAGCTCTCAAGCACCAGTTCCACATTTTTCTTTTCTGCAATAGGAAGCAGCTCCTTCATCGTCCGCTCCACAAGGTCATTGATATTTTCCTTGGTGATGTTCAGTTCACCCTTTGTGCGGTCTACCTTTACCAAGGTGAGCAGGTCGTCGATGATCTGCTGCTCACGATCCACGCCCGCAGATATATCCTGCAAAAACTCCCGGTAGAGTTCCTCAGGCACATTTTCCGCCGCGAGCAGCGAGTCAGCAAGTACTCGGATAGATGCCAATGGCGTCTTCAACTCGTGGGACACGTTTGAAACAAATTCCTGACGGGATTCATCCAGGATTCTCAGACGATCAGCGGTCTTATTGTACGCCTCGGAAATCAACACAGTCTCCCGATAGTCATCGACGGAAACCCTGCTCAGTTCCGCTTCCTTCTCTCCGACAGCGGTGCGGTTAAACGCAACAGCCACCTTATACAGAGGGATCACCAGCACTCTCGCTAAAATCGCGGAGATTACCACCAAAACCATCGCTAAAATAATTTCCAGCAGACCGCTTTTCCAGCCAAGCTGCTCATCGATAGCTCCGATCTGTTCGATGGATGCGGACATCAGCAAAACGCCACTGATTGTATCGCCCGTGGAATTATAAATCGGACGAGTAAATACGATATATCCGCCGTCATGGTTAACCTCCACGGAAGGGGTTCCGGCAAAACACTTAAATACCACATCAGAAGTATTGATTCGGCCTTCCGCCAGAGAGAATGTGTCTTTCACCACCACATAAGCACTGTTGATTACCAGAATACGCGCATCGTATACACTGGACAAAACCTCCAACTCAGCCTCTGCTCCGCCTGCCTGAAGGTTGTTCAAATATCCATCCTTCGTCAACTGGTTCGCCATTACCGTACACTGGCTCTGCACCTCGGAGGTCTTCTGATTAACCAAGGCTTTATATACCATATTTCCGGTCACATCGTTCACCAGTCTCATCGGAACAAATCCAATCAGCACAAACAATACAAACAGACAGCCCTGCAGGCTTTTCTGCAGTTTTTTCCTTTTTTTTCGCTGCAGTTCCATCCTGCGCCCTCCGTTCAATGCTTTCTTTCGTCAAACAACCCTTACGCTTAACCCTTGAAGTAATATCCCACGCCCCACTTCGTATATACATACTCGGGCTCTGCAGGATTCTCCTCCAGCTTTTCTCTCAATCGACGCACATGCACATCCACTGTGCGGGCGTCACCGGGGTAATCATACCCCCACACAATATTCAACAGTTTTTCCCGGCTGTATACTTTTCCGGGATTAGTCAAAAGCAATTCTAGGAGATCGGTCTCCTTCGCTGTCAGACTGATCTCCTTATCCTGTAAAAATACTCTGCGGCTATCCTTGTCAAGGGTCAGTCCCTTCACTTGAATAAGATTTATGCCGCCCTTACCATTACGACGCAGGATCGCCTTGATTCGGGCTTTCACCTCAAGAATATTAAACGGTTTTGTAATATAATCATCAGCGCCGTACTCCAGACCGAGAATCTTGTCCATATCATCGCCCTTTGCGGTGAGCATGATGATCGGCACATCGGAGAATGTTCGAATCTGCTGGCATACAGTAAATCCATCCATCCCCGGAAGCATCACATCCAAAAGGATCACCTCATACTCGACGCGCCTCGCCATCGCCAGTGCCTCGACGCCGTCATAAGCGCAGTCCACGTCAAACCCATCCTGAAGGAGGCTGAAATGAATCCCCTTCACAATCAATTTTTCATCATCTACTACCAGAATTTTTCTACCCATTCCCCGGTCTCCTTCATCAGTCCACTGTGATCAGTGACTTTATTTTTTCGTATGCAGCCTCCTTAATTCCGGGAACCTGCATAATTTCTTCCTTCGTTCGAAATTCCCCGTGCTCTTCGCGCCGGGCAATGATCGCCGATGCTTTTGCTTCACCGATGCCGGGCAACGTCATCAGCTGTGCCTTATCTGCTGTATTAATATTGATTAGTCTGTCATCCGCTACAGATCCAACAGTTTCCGCTACAGGCTCTTTCTCGCCGTAAGGGTCATCTTCCGCTTCTGAAACGGTTGGCACTACGATCTTTTGACCGTCATAAAGACTTCCTGCCAAATTCAGATACCCCTTCGCCGCATCCGGTGCAAACCCTCCGGCCAGCTCAATCAGCTGATATATCCGGCTGCCGCCCTCCAGTTCGTAGACTCCCGGAAAGGCAACCGCCCCGCAAACATGCACCAATATCACCGATACGCTCTCCGGTTGCTCAGTCGAATCATCTGTCGCAGAAAATTCCACAGATGTGCCTTCCACCAGAAGAACTCCTTTTTCACCGCAGGCAGAAAAGACTCCCACCATCATCACAAGCAGTACACACAAGCACCATCTTCTTATCACGTATATCATACCTCCCAAAGAGATATCACATACTTTTCACGCCTTATTCTATTTTAGCGAATCCTGCGCAGGTGCGCAAGTCTTTTTCAAAATGTAACACTAAATTAACATTTGGGGTCATCGCACGTTTCCGTGCGATGGCCCCAACTCATCTCAATCACCAACCAATTCCACCGTGTATCCCGCGTCACGGAGTGTGTTCACCAGTCCATCCTCCGCCAAAAGATGTGCAAGTCCCACCGCGTAGAATACCACATCTCCGCTCTCAAGATACCCCTTCGCCACCTCGAACATCTTCGCGTTGCGGTCGGTTTCCATGGCCTTCACATACTCTTCATACAAGACCAGTTCCTCCGGTGTCATGTCTGAAATGTCGCTATCATTCAAATATGCGATCAGCTTTGCCTCGTCGCCTTCACACCACATCTCGTAAAGTTCGCGTATATCTTTTCCATATGCGGTCGCATCGGAGGAGAGCGTTTCTGCCAGAAGCAATTCCTGCAGGCCATCGGAGAATCCCATCAACATACTTAACTGCTCCGTTGCAGATTCGATATCCAGAATCTTCTTTTGCTGATTTCTCGCCATATGAAGCAGTCTGAGATCCACTCCATAACCTTCGGACAATCCTCGTGCCCACTGCATGTAAAAACTCTCAATCTCAGTTCCCCAGTAAGATGCTTTCATCTGCATGGTATACGGTCCTATCGCACCAATCGCCTTCATCGTTTTCACTGCATAATCGTAGGTTTCCAAATCAGAAAAATGATCCTTTGTTTTCGTTCCATCGGTGTACATATACATTTGATAAACCTGCATCGCAAGGTTCTGATCCGCTTCCATCTGCTCATAAAATGCATCGATATCAAACTCTACTGCGAGCGCATCCGCTCCGCTAAAGGCCTCTTTAATCTTTTCCGGAAGCTGTGTTGTTCTGAAATCGCCAACATGAATCGTTCCAAAGAGCCACATTTGTTCACCGTTGCTTCCGGTAACTTTGTAGAACAGAGGGGCAATCGGTTCCTTTGTCAGATCCGGCAGTTCAGGCAGCTCCTCTCCGGTAATTTCCTTATAGGTGGACGTATCTCCCACCAGAAAATCCCGGCTCATCACATAATTCAGTCCATACTCAGCTCCCTCGATGGTATGTATTCCGGTATATTCCGTGCCGATTGAGGTCGGAATTCCGGTGGCAATATCAATTCCGATGAATCCCCCCGCCACTTCCGTTCGGTATGCGGTAGCTGCATTGTTTAACACCTCAGGATCTGCAAGCATCAGTCCTGCAACCGCGGTAGACAGAGTCTTCCCGGTGTCACTGTCATAACCATACT
>JAFSBP010000247.1 GCA_017437205.1 Lachnospiraceae bacterium | reverse complement strand
GTCCGTGAAAACTAAGGAACCGCCGTATACCGAACGGTACGTGCGGTGGTGTGGGAGGTCGGCTAATCAACTAATGGTTAGCCTCCTACCCTATTGAAGAGATTTAAAATCTTTAGGCAATTCAGATTTTCTTCATGAGTGCGTCACATTTTTATCACAACTGGCTGATAAACTTAACTCAACAAAACGCAGGAGGGAAAAATTGATGAGTGAATATAGAGACTTGAGGGATGAGATGGAAACTAATCAGGAAAAAGCAAGTGAGCCTATTGCGCAGGATGGAATGTATGGCTGGCAGTCAGAAATTATTCACGAAAAGGCAGAGAACGAAGTGAAAGTGCAGCCCCAACAGGAGAATGAATATTATACCTACACCGGGGCATATGCTGAGCGAACTTATAAAGATCTGAAACGTGCAGCCAAAGAAGCCAGAAAGACAGAGCGCACACAGAAAAGAGCGGAACATCGTGGGAAAAGGAAGAAAAACGGTTTTGCAGGCCGCGTGGCAGCAGTGCTGCTCAGTGGTGTGTTGTTCGGAGGTGCTACGGCTGGTGCATTTATCGGTGTGCTTCATCTGACCGGTTATCAGGATAAGATTGAGCAGGCAATAAACGCCGCAGAGGAAGCAAAGGATGCGGCAGAGAAAGCGCAGGATGCAGCGAACAATGCGGGAAACAACAGTATTCAGACTGGAACGACACTCAAGCCTACGATTTCTGAGTCGGATAGCGACGTATCAGCAGTGTATAAGGCAGCATTGCCCTCTGTGGTGGCGATTACGAATAAAGCTGTTTATGAATATAATTACGGATTCCAGATCTTTGATCAGGAAGTCGAAGGAAGCGGAAGCGGTATTATCATCGGTCAAAATGACAATGAGCTGCTGATTGTGACCAACTATCATGTGATTGAGGGAGCTGATGAGATTACGGTGACTTTTGTTGACGGAAAGACGGTGGAAGCGTACACTAAAGGAACTGCGCAGGAGAATGATCTTGCTGTGGTAGCTGTAATGCTAAAAGACATGGAACGATCCACAAAGTCTTCCATTTCCATTGCGAAGCTGGCAACCGAGGAGGTAGAGGTTGGACAGAAGGTGGAAGCCATTGGAAACGCACTGGGTTATGGTCAAACGATGACCGTAGGTTACATCAGCGCTGTGAACCGTGATGTGACAATCGACGGTGTTACCATGACTTTACTCCAGACAGATGCGGCGATCAATCCCGGAAACAGTGGAGGAGCTCTGCTAAATATGAAGGGAGAGGTCATCGGAATTAATTCAGCAAAGTATTCGGATACTGATGTGGAAGGTATGGGATTTGCGATTCCGGTCAGCTTGGTGAGAGAGATCATTAATGAATTGATGGAACAGGAGACCATGATCAAAGTCAGTGAAGAGGAACAGGGCTACATGGGAATCAGCATGAAGAGTGTTGCCGCAAATAATATGTACGGTATCCCTGCCGGTGCGTTTGTCTACGAGATTCAAGCGGATACTCCGGCAGCAAACAGTCAGCTGAGAAATGGAGATATAATTACCGGTTTTGATGGAAAAAACGTGGACAGTATGGAGAGCCTGAGTAATCTGATGAAATATTATAAGGGCGGGACTACAGTTACCCTGACGGTGCAGCGACTGGTGGACGGACGTTATCAGGAGATGGCGGTGCAACTCACTTTAGGGTTCCGTAAGGATTTTGTGAAGGAATAATCCAAACGGCATCCTTTCCATAGAAAATAGCCAGATGTTGATTCTTCCAGTTTTCCGGGTCATCTGTGATATCTGTATGGAAAATCAGTTCTGGGTAAGCAGTAAGAGGCGAAAGGCTGACTTCGGTTTCCTCTGTGGAGGAAAGGTAATCAGCGCGGGCGGAAAGCTCCTGGTCGTAGCGGACGGCGTCGCCTGTCACAAGTGAATATATTGCAGATACGGACATTGGCAGGTTGGTAAGTTCAATACTGCCAATGTTTTGTTTGTCTTCCGACACCTCGATCTGTCCTACAAAAGAAACTGTCAAAAGCGCGGTGATGATTATCGACAGAATGGCAGGTGCCATGCGCTGGGACTTAAAAAGATGAACAACAGAAAACAGGGTAGTGTCGGAAATGGAATACTCAAGTCGGCGGCTTATCCAGCCCAAAATATAGATTAAATTGAACGTAATCCAGATATAGCCGCAGAAATAAATGATATTGGTGATGCGAGGCGGCATTTTCAGACCTTGAGCATAGAAAACAGGAGTTCCGAGGGAACAGAATAGGCCGAAAGTAAACAAGAGCACCAGCAGAGGTTGTTTAAATTTGAATCCGGATTGCTTTGCAATGATGTAGAGCAGAGGGGAAATAAAGGTAAACAAAAGTACACAAGGTGTTGAAAAGAGATTGGCAAGGCTGTAGCCGCCGTAAGCGAAGCTGAGCAAAAATGTTTTTACTAATCCGGTGTGATTACCTACGGATGATTGGCGAATCGTATTTCCGGGAGCAGTTAGTGAAAGAAGGAAAGCGCTAAAGAAAGATATAACAATGAGTGCGAGGAACAGAGCAGTGCGCCTATCAGCAGACTGTTTTCTTATGGCTGCTTTTCTAATCATTGACATAAGGGCAAGGCTCATGAGCAGACCGGTTAAAAGCGCAGTTGGAAAATTTCCGCCTCCGATGAAAAACGCGAGAGGTATGCTGAGAAAAAAGAGGAAAATAGACTTTTTTAGTGAGCATGTATGCCATAGTTTAATGAGCAGGGTAAAGAGGATAAGTGCAAGACCATGAAAAAATGTATAGTAGATTCCTCCATTATACCAATAGAAGGAGTCGCTGGGAGTGTGGGTCAATTGCAAAGAGACAAAAGTGATTGAAAGACTGATTATATGTGCAACAAAAATTGGAGCACGAAAAACATCATGTAGCATTGCCTGGTAAAAGAAGAGTGAAGAGAGCACAAAGGTTGTGAGCAAAATGAACGGAGTCAGGGAGTAGTATTGTTCGCCAAAAAGAGCCGGCTGCAGGTGCATTAAAAAGACAGCAGAGAAATTCCCCTGCCAGTTCTGATATGTATATATGGTTTTTTCGAGTGCAGTGTGAAGTACGGCTGGCAAAGAATGCGTACTTTCCCATATCTGGGCGGTGGTCGCGCTGTAATAATAGTCGTCGACGCTGGGATGTGCATATGTCCCAATCACATACAGAGGGATCAGAGAGAGAATAAAAATCAGCGAAACAGAATAAGTTAGCAGCTTAATGGATTTTTGCGTCTTCATATATGATCTCCCTTGCAGAAAAATGCTAATTCTATTTTATCTTTTATGACAAATGAAGTCAAGATAATAAAAAATAATTGTTTTAGGGAAAAAAATTTGCATCACCTATTGGCAAAGTAACAATTTCCTGTTATAATAAGTGGAAATTTGGTTAAAAAATGTGATAAATTGGAGGAAAATATGTTTCAAGATATGATGGACAGTATTGGTTTCCTTGGAACCAAGGATGCCGAGCTTGCAGAGGCAATGCAGAATGAACTTCAGAGACAGCGTGACAATATCGAATTGATCGCTTCAGAAAATATTGTAAGCCCCGCAGTGATGGCTGCGATGGGCAGTGTGTTGACAAATAAATATGCGGAAGGCTATCCGGGACATCGTTATTACGGTGGATGTCAGCATGTGGATGTGGTTGAGCAGTTGGCGATTGACCGTGCATGTGAGCTGTTTGGTGCAAAGTATGCGAATGTGCAGCCTCACTCCGGTGCGCAGGCAAACCTGGCGGTTTACTTTGCAGTGCTTGAGGTGGGCGATACTGTTATGGGCATGGATTTGTCCCAGGGCGGTCATCTGACCCACGGAAGCCCCGCGAACATGAGTGGAAAATATTATAACTTTATTGCATACGGTGTTGATGAGAATGGTTTCCTTGACTATGATGCGCTTGAGAAGCAGGTGAAGGAAGTGCAGCCGAAGCTCTTGGTTGCCGGTGCGTCCGCATATTGCCGTGCACTTGACTTTGAGCGTCTGGCAAATATTGCACACGGTGTTGGCGCGATGCTGATGGTTGATATGGCACACATCGCAGGTCTGGTAGCAGGCGGTGCTCACATGAATCCTGTTCCCTACGCAGATATCGTGACCACCACTACCCATAAGACACTTCGCGGACCTCGCGGCGGTCTGATCCTGACCAACAGTGAGGAACTGATTAAGAAGATCAATAAGGCAATCTTCCCCGGAACTCAGGGCGGCCCTCTAGAGCATGTGATTGCAGGTAAGGCAGTATGCTTTGGTGAGGCATTGAAGCCTGAATTTAAGGATTACGCAAAGCGTGTGGTAGAAAATGCACAGGCACTTGCAGCACGTCTCTTAGAGCGCGGCGTTAAGATTGTCAGCGGCGGCACGGACAACCATCTGATGCTGATTGATCTGTCTGACGAGGAAGTGACCGGAAAGCAGCTGGAGCATAATCTGGACGAGGTTCACATTACTGCAAACAAGAACACTGTTCCCGGTGAGAAGCGCAGTCCTTTTGTGACCAGTGGTGTGCGTGTAGGTACCCCCGCAGTGACCACCCGTGGTTTCGGCGTGGAGGAGATGAAGATTGTGGCAGACTGCATCGCAGACTGTATCTTCGATTTCGAGGGCAAGAAGGAAGAAATCGCAGCAAAGGTTGCTGAGCTGACGAAGAAGTTCCCTCTGTATGAGTAATTCATAAGACTTGATTGGCGGCCAGCGTGAATGCATGGTCGCCTTTTTGGGACTCTTTGTCAAGAATACGTTTTGTTTATGGAAACTTTACTTGCCTGTTTTGCGGAAATAGAGTATGATATTACTGGCGGTTCGCAAAAAAATATTGCCCGCTCGTCTGGGCTGCCTGCGGAGGGTGGTGATGACAGCGTAAAGACAGGAGAATAAGTATGTCAGAAGATTTTAGAGAGATTGACGAGATGACCAATGAGGTCATTGTGGAAGATAAAGACGTGAATGTGACGGTGGAAGATGACGATGATGACTACGAACAGGTGTGTATGATTTGTCATCGACCGGAAAGCAAGGCAGGGAAAATCCTGACCATGCCCGGAAACTTAAATATCTGCACAGATTGTATGCAGAAAATGTTCAATACCGCTGAGCAGTTTGGATTGCCTGAGATGGATGGGTTTCCCGGATTTGTTACGAAAATGGAGATACCGATTCAGCAGATGCCGAAAAATGCGAAGCTCACGGATTCCACGGAGAGTCAGGGAGATGAGACATCGGATGACGAGAAGGGGAAGGGAAAAACTTCCGGAAATCCTTTTCAGAATGTGCGTTTCATCAATCTGAATGATTTCGGTCTGGGCGATATGGGCATGCCCAGACGTCAGAAAATCAAAAAGAAAAAAGAGAATAAAGAACCGAAAAAATTTGACCGCAGCGAGATACCCGCGCCTCACCGCTTAAAAGCGATGTTGGATGAGTATGTGATTGGTCAAGAGAAGGCGAAGAAGACCCTTTCCGTTGCGGTGTATAATCATTATAAGCGTGTCTGTGCTACCCCTGAGGACGGTGTGGAAATTGAGAAGTCAAATGTACTTCTGATCGGACCGACCGGAAGCGGTAAGACTTATCTGGTAAAGACGCTGGCGAAGCTTTTGGATGTACCGTTGGCGATTGCAGATGCCACCTCGCTGACTGAGGCGGGTTATATCGGCGATGATATTGAGAGTGTTGTAGGAAAACTTCTCGCGGCAGCGGATAACGATGTGGAGAAGGCGGAGCACGGCATTGTTTACATCGACGAGATTGACAAGATCGCAAAGAAAAAGCAGGTGACCACTCGCGATGTCAGCGGTGAGTCCGTTCAGCAAGAGCTGTTGAAGATGTTGGAGGGCGCGGAGGTAGAGGTGCCGGTAGGCTCTAACAGTAAGAACGGCATGGTTCCCATGATGACGGTGGACACTACGAACATTCTGTTCATCTGCGGCGGCGCATTCCCGGATCTGGAGGAGATTGTCAAAGAGCGCCTGACCACCCAGTCTTCCATCGGATTTAAGGCTGAGCTTAGGAGCCGCTTTGACCATGAGAAGAACCTGCTCACCAAAGCGACAGTGGAAGATCTGCGTAAGTTTGGTATGATCCCTGAGTTTTTAGGCCGTCTGCCGGTGCTGGTGTCCCTGGAAGCATTGTCGAAAGAGATGCTGGTGCAGATTCTGAAGGAACCGAAGAACGCGATCATCAAGCAGTATCAGAAGCTCCTAGCGATGGACGAGGTGAAGCTGGAGTTTGAGGACGAAGCGCTGGGCTTAATCGCGGAAAAGGCATTGGAGAAACATACCGGTGCGAGAGCATTGCGCGCTATCATTGAGGAGTACATGCTGGATATCATGTACGAAATCCCGAAGGATTCCAATATCGGAAAGGTCACCATCACCAGAGAATATCTGGAGAATACCGGCGGACCACGGATTGAACTGAGAGGACAGATAGTGGAGGCATTGCCGGGAAATTGAAGCGGCGTGACCGTTGGAAAATGCAGTGAACGGATCTGACAGCGAAAATTGAAAAACTGGAAAAAAGGAGGCCATCTCTGCGGGAAAGATTGCGGAGGTGGTCTTTTTGCATGTGGGAATTTTCGTATGCCTATAGTGTAACTATGTTAACTGTGGAAATGATCTATTTTCAAAGAAAAGATATTGACAAAATATATGTTTTGATATAATATATGTGTACAGGCAGATGCCTGTATCTATTGTAATTCTATTACAATTCTTTTCTACTCTTGGCGCTTCAGCCATTGATCAAAACAAATACGGATGGCGGAGGCGGCGATTCCCATGGCGGTCTCTGCTTGGATTGGAGGGGATGAATCATGGGGAAGGAAAATGATGTGATGGTCGACTATCTGCGGGAGGACAGGCGCTTCGCGGATTTGTTTAACGGCAGTGTTTTTGGCGGGGAATGTGTGGTAAACCCGGAGGAATTGGAGGAAGCCGGGGAAGTCTACACAGAGTTTAAGACGGATGAAACTGCAGCGAGCGGCAATCGCCTAAAGAAAAAAGAAGTAGTGTCTCGGTTGCGGGATGTGAAAAAACGACTGAGGTCCGGAGCAGAACTGCGAATACTGGCGGTGGAGGAGCAGAGTCACATTGATTATGCGATGCCTTGGAGATGAATGAATTACGATTCTTTGGAATATGGCAGACAGGTTCACAGGCTGCAGCAGAAAAACAAAACAGAGAATAAGTATCAGACAGAGGACGAGCGGATGGGGCGATTCTTGAAAGGGGATCGCATTGCTCCTGTATATACGATCTGCCTGTATCACGGCGAAAAGCCATGGGATGGACCGAGGAGTCTGCAGGACATGGTGGATTTCGGGAATGATAAGGAGCGAATGGCCTGGGAGAAGGCGTTTACTGATTATGGAATGCGTCTGATTTGCGTGAATGAGCTGGGAGATGTTTCCGGATTTACCACGGAACTGCGGGATTTGTTCGGACTAATGCAATACCGCGGGGATAAACAGGGAATGAATCAGTTCCTTGAAGAACACAAAGAATTTCGACATGTAGATAAAGAAACCGCCCGTGTGATCGGAACGGTGATGGGAGTGGATGTATTTATGGAAGATAGTGAGCGTTTCAGAGAAGGGAAGGGGTATAATATGTGCACGGCGATCAGAGAAATGTGGATGGACGGTTGGAATGACGGAGTAAGTACGGGGATCAGTCAGGGAATCAGAGAGATTCTTGGTGAATTGGGGGAGGTGTCTGCTTCGCTGGAGGGCAAAATTGATGCCCAGAAAGATGAGAAGACACTGAGAAAATGGATCAGACTGGCGGCACGTGTGGAGAGCGTGAAGGAGTTTGAGGAGAAAATTTGCGAAGATATTTAAAATAACATGACAAAGACACGTAACAATACCCTCCTGTGTTCGGGAGGGTATTGTTGTGTAAAAAATTGTATTCAGAAGCCGCAACCGCCGTCCAATGGATTTTGAAACAGGGGAAGTTTTGGCGGAAAAAAGGTAAAGTGCACGAAAACCATCGCAATCAGGCAGATGATTATGAAGGCGAGCCACGGAGCTGGGCAGGGGATGGCTTGACCTGAGGGATGACGAAACAGATATCCCTCCAAAACGTAAGTCACGGCAACCGACAGGAAAAAGATAAGGAGATTCACCCAATCCGGCCATTCACCGAAGATTCCGCGCCCGGTATAAAACAGAACGGGAATCAGAAGAAGACCACTGACGATGCCAATCAGTTTAACACACCAATAGTCTTCGCGCTTGTCAAGGAAATGGCTCTCAATTAACGAATAGATGAACATGGGAACGAATAGGAGCTTCATGTGCTCCCAGGTGGACTCATTTACTGCGGAAAAAGGGGCAGTTAGAAGACTCTGATTCGTCCAATCATAGAGAAAATGAAGCAAAACACCTCCGACGGAAGTGAAGAGAAAGCCAATGAATTGAAGGAGAGGAATAGATTGTTTCATAGATAGAACTTTCGTGGGGGATGGGTATAGTATATGTGGGGGAGTGTGCGCCAGTTCGGCGCTAGATATATAACTGGTGGGAATCCAGTCTGGTAAGACCTAGCAAGTCGCCAGTACCGAGTCCTTGGAGCGCCAAAGGCTAACAATGGTGTTTAAGCGTAGGACAGGGAACAGGAACGCCGTAATGCGAAAGCGTGAAGTGATTGAGCTCCGTTAAAACTATCGACTGTGTGGGGTGGTCTGTTACTCCTTCGGGTCACCAACAAGGATTAGTCGCTATTGCAAGACTATGAAAACACACCGGAGTCCTAGAACACGGCATACCTGATATTGTTATATCCAGCGTACCTGGGAGGCCTGGATGGTTCTGGACATGAGCCAGTAGGGAGTATCGGCCAATGCAATGGCGAGTACGAACGAAGACCATTGAGGAGTCGGATTCGCCCATAGTACCGATGAAGGAAGTAATGACTCTGGAGGGAAGGGGCGGACAATAAGTTGCTTTTGCTGACGAAACATAGGAAGCACAGGAGGCAGCAATTCTATGGAAAAAGAGAAAGCAGAAATAGCCAGTCTCGTATAGAAATATGGCAGAGTACAGTCGTTGATGAAATATGTCAACAGTGACACGCTCAAAAAGTCCTACAGCAAACAGCCGAAAGGAAGAGCAGTAGGGGTAGACGGAGTAACAAAGGAAGAATACGGAGAAAACTTAGAGGAAAATATCGAAAATCTGCTGGTCAGAATGAAGAAGTTTTCCTATAAGCCCTATCCAGTTCGCAGAGCCTATATACCAAAAGGGAATGGGAAGATGCGCGGTCTGGGTATTCCGTCATTTGAGGACAAAGTAGTTCAGGGGGTCTTCAAGGAGATACTGGAAGCTATTTACGAGCCGAAATTCAAAGAGTTTTCTTTTGGGTTTCGCCCCAACAGAAGTTGTCACGATGCTATCCAGAGAGTAAACAAACATATCATGGCAGATAAAGTCAATTACATTTTAGATGCTGACATCAAAAGTTTCTTTGACAACATTGACCATGAATGGATGATTAAATTTCTGGAGCATGACATAGCCGACAAGAACTTCATCAGATACATCAAGCGGTTTTTGATAGGCGGAGTCATGGAAGATGGAAAACGACTGGAAACAGATTCGGGAACAGTACAGGGCGGACTAATATCGCCGGTGCTGGCAAATGTGTATCTGCATTATACGCTGGACACATGGTTCGATTATGTAAAGAAGCATGAGTTCAAGGGCGAAATGTATATGGTACGTTATGCGGATGATTTTGTATGCCTGTTCCAATACGAGAATGAAGCACGAAGGTTTTATCAGCTTCTGATTGAGAGACTAAAGAAATTCGGTCTTGAAATCGCAGAGGATAAAAGCAGAATACTGCCATTTGGCAGATACAAGGGAACAAAGGAGTCCTTTGACTTTCTTGGATTCACGCATTACAATGCAACCAGTCACTGGGGGAAGTATTGCGTACTGCATAGAACAAGCAAGAAAAAGCTGAAAATGAAGCGGGAAGCCATTAAGAAATGGGTATGGGAGCATATGCACGAAAGCATAGCCGATACCATTGAAGCGTTGAATGTGAAATTAACAGGGCATTACAGATACTACGGAATCTACGGGAATTATATAGGTTTACAGAAGTATTATAAGTACGTCCGGCAAGAACTATGGAAAAGTAAGAGACGCAGAGACCAGACATATTGGCTGAAGTGGAGAAAATATATGAATTTCTTGAAGTTACATCCTCTGGAGTATCCGCGGATATATCTGAAAAGTGCTTATTAGGTGAATGGCTTATTGAAGAGCCGTATGCCTTAATAGGGCACGTGCGGTTCTGTGAGGGGCTTTTGAGACTTGAACCTCTCATCGCAATAGAATATTAGATGAAAGGAAGTGTAAAGTCGAGACAAAGTCTACTCGACGGGATGGTATGCGGGAATGTAAGGCGGTAATGCAAATATTTGCAAATTACAAATGCGTGTCAAAATAAATAATGAACCTATTGACACAAAAGCGAGAAGATGTAACAGGAGGTGTTCAATATGCAGCCGATCAACACAAACTGGCAGCTGAGGAACCGAATTACGACACCGCTTGAGGGGGAACCGGTCTTTGTCAATTCCGAAATCATCAAGGCGGTGATGAAGAGCGGTGAAAAGGTTAGCGTCGGCAGGATTGACTATCAGGAATTTGATGAAGAAAACTTTCAATATGTGATCAGTCCATACTGGGAGATCGTGGATGGCCTGCCGCCCAGCGTGTTCCAAGGCATTCCGGGAATCGATATGGACCTGAGACTGCAGCATTACTACAGGGTGAACTATATTCCCACGTTTATCGCGGAGCGGACACCCTCCGAAAACAGGGAGGATTTGTGGGAACTTCTGGCGTCGGTGGAACTGGAGTACTATGACCGCTTTGAGTGCTTCTGCGGACAAAGCTCCGCTCAGCCAATGACAAGCTGATCGTTGAGCGCAGGAGAACTTCGCAGAGAACGGAGGAATATAGGCTGGGAGTGTGGTCCGAACTCCAATACGGAGACCGAGTGATTGTTGACTCAATGGCTGCTATTTCTGACACCGCGGTCGGGTTCTCGGACGGAATCTTTGCGGCGGTGACCGGCGGTATTGATATTGTGGACCGAAGCGGAAGAGTGTTGATCAAGGCGGTGGGCAGACATTCGCTGGTTCCCGTGGTGATCGCACAGCATCTCATTGCCTACGAGGAGCGATTCAGAAAGCGTCAGGAGGGGATTGAGAGGGTAAAGACCAAAGGCAAGTATCGGGGGAGAAAGCCCATCGAGGTGGATGAACATCTGCTCGGTCGGATAAAGGAAGAACTGGACATGGGGCTGATCACGGTGGAGGAAGCCATGAGAAGGACGGGGATTGGGTCCAGGTCGACGTTTTACCGGAAGTTGAGGAAGGTGGGAGAAGAGAGCGGTGGGAATCGTAGAGAATAGGGTTTATTGTGAAACTGCGTTTACTCTAAAGTGGTCGAATTTGACTACTTTAAAGGCGGTTATAAACAGGGTTGTTTCACGAAAAATAATTTCAGTCATTCTTTATTATTCAATTATTTTTCGTGAAACAACCCTGGCCTATTGTAGGGAGTGAAAAAGTCTGTTATAATCGTTTCATATCATACACACCCTATAAGGAG
>JAFSBP010000246.1 GCA_017437205.1 Lachnospiraceae bacterium | reverse complement strand
GTCCATCGCCGGATATAAAGCACTCCGGAGAAAGGCGGAAGGACCCGTACCCACCGCATATCTGAGGGAACTGAACCCTGAGTTTGAGCGATTGTTCGAGGATAAACTGGGCGGACGGATCGTACCGCTGGGCGGATTGGCCGGCAGACTGACCGGGGAGATGGCTCATCGTCTGGGGCTGAGAGCAGGTATCGCGGTGGCGGCAGCCAATATCGATGCCCATGTGGCGGTGCCCGCCCTGGGAATCAGCGGTCCGGACAAGGCGATGATGGTCTTAGGCACCTCGGCTTGCGTGATTACCTGCTCCGGGAAAAAGGCGGCCATTCCGGGTATTTTCGGCATGGCCGAGGACGGTGTACTGCCGGGACTGTACGGCTACGAGGCCGGACAGAGCTGCGTTGGCGACATGTTTGACTGGTTTGTGAAAAACTGCGTTCCTGAATCCTACGAAAAGGAAGCCCGCGAGAGCGGGAAGAACATCCATCAGCTGCTGACGGAGAAGGCATCGCAGCTTCGGATCGGGGAGAGCGGCCTGATAGCCCTGGACTGGTGGAACGGAAACCGCTCCTGTTTAAGCGATTCCGAACTGACCGGCCTGATGCTTGGGATGACCCTGTCCACAAAACCGGAGGAAATGTACCGCGCACTGATCGAGTCCGCTGCCTACGGCATGCGAATGATCGTTGACAATTTTGAGCAGGGCGGCATTGCCATCAAGGAGATATATGTCTGTGGCGGTATTGCCAGAAAAAATCCCATGCTGATGCAGATCTATGCGGATGTTCTCGACCGGGAAATGTTTGTCAGCGCGTCGGATCAGGGCCCTGCCCTGGGCGCTGCGATCTGGAGCACGGTGGCGGCAGGCTCCGATGCAGGTGGATACGACACGGTGGCAGAGGCTGCCGAAAAGATGGGGCATGTGGAGCCGGGAAGCTATCGGCCAATGCCGGAAAATGTGACTGCCTATGAGAAGCTGTTCGCGGAATTTAAGGTGCTTCATGATTATTTTGGCAGAGGTGCAAATGACGTGATGAAGCGGCTGAGAAAAATTAAGACAGAGGTAGTGTAAGATATTTTGTGAATGTAAGACAAGGGCCGAACAGCACATCGTGCCATTCGGCCCTTGTGGCGGCAGAGCTGACGAATCTTTCTGGAATCACTGTGGTGACGAACAATATTGAAATTCTGTCCTTTCTTTCCCAGTCAGAACTTCATGTGATCTCATCCGGCGGTCATTTGCGTAAAACAAATCGGAACTGTCTGATCGGGGCGGATGCCGAGCGGACATTTTCCGAGATTCGGGCAAATATTATGTTTTTCTCGGCAAAGGCACTTTCTGAGGATGGTATCATTTATGACTGTGACCGGGAGGAAATTTGCCTTAGAAGAGTCATGATGCAGGCTGCGGGGAAGAAGATCTTTTTATGCGAGTCGGAAAAATATGGACAGACTGCTGGGTATTGCCAGTGTGGGATTGGTGAGATTGACTGTTTGGTGACCGAGACGGCACAGAGGGAACGGTTTAAGGCGCTGGAGGGTGGTTTTACATGTTATTGACATCGTCGGAGGATAAAGTGAATTGACGAAAACGCAAAAAAGAAGTATATTATAGGTGGGTCAGAGTTGTGCGTAAAGTGAGGTGTTCAGCGGTGTTATTTTATCAAATGTGTCGTAAAACCCTTCGCTTTAGCTATAGGGATATAAGACACGTCCATCGAATTTACGCAAGTAATTGAAGATGGACCAGAAAGACTTGTAT
>JAFSBP010000245.1 GCA_017437205.1 Lachnospiraceae bacterium | reverse complement strand
TATGTGATGAAGATGATGGGAGCTGCGTAAGGCGGCTCCTTTTCCATATATCAAAAATACAAAATAAAACACCTCAAAAATATAAAATAAAATACCTCAAAAATATAAAATAAAACAACTCGTACTGTGGTCTTGGTGGTAGAAAAAGTAGAATTATCCCACTCACAGATAGACTTACATCTCATAGGGGATTCAAATTATCTGGGCCTTTCCCTATACTGGAACCAGCCGTATCAAAAACTCACCGCCCTCTAGCTGACATTTATTGTCGAATTTTGTCGAAAACTGTCGAATGAATACGTGTGAGAATAAAATTTCGACAAAAAAATGCAAAAAGTGCTTGACAAATTCACAAAAATCAGTGATTATATAACTAGAAAATTAGAACAAAGGAGGGCGGATATTGTATCTAAAAGAATTAACAGAAAGTGAAACCTTAGTAATGAGGTGCATCTGGGACGCCAACGGCGAGATTGCTGTCCAGGATATCATCGATAAGGTTGCCAAGGTTTATGGCAAGCTGATGAAGCGGACGACAGCGAGTACATTTATCCTGAAGCTCAGAGATAAAGGATATATCGAAGGGCGACAGGATGGGCGAATCATGTACTATCGTGCGATAATCTCAGAAGAAGATTACAAACGATCCAGAGCGAAAGATTATCTTGACTTTTGGTACGGCGGTTCATTGAATCGCGCTGTGGCTATGCTTTGCGAGAGCAAAGAACTTTCGTCACAGCAATACGAAAGGGTTAAGAATCTGATTGATGAGTTGGAATGATCTGGTTGTTATTTATAATCATATTACGATGATAATAACAAGAATGGGTTATGGTGCGCTTGTGACCATGATGACGGCAGAGCTGGTTTTGGTCAGCCTGCTCATCATGAAGCACTTTGCGGAGAAGCTGGGTGCCTATGCACTGCTGGAGAAGATGGGCAGGGTGATTACGATGCTTTACTTTGTGCCGGCAGTGTTTTGGGTGATTCGGATTTATCATCAGTGGAACGCAAGAGGGTATACCTCTGGATTAGAACGTTCACGAGGAGACAATACCTTTTTGTGTAACGGAAACATGTGGCTGATTGCATTACTTTTCTTGCTGGTATGGATAGAGGTAGCCATACTCAGGCTGAGAAAGATGGCACTTCAGCGGAGATCGGAGTATATGTGGTTGGGGAAGGATTATCCTGCCCCGTTGGAATGCTCTGACCTGCTGGAGACGATGCGAAAGGACGTAGGGCTACGCCATCCGGTGAGCTTACGTCAGCGCTACGGTCTCGGTTCACCCATGACCACAGGGATCATTTCGCCGAAGATCATCATTCCTGCCGGGAGTTACCGGGAGGAGGAATTGATGGTCATCTTTGCTCATGAACTGGAGCACATCCGGAGAAAAGATGTGCTGTTTCGCCTGATTTTAGATATCGCGGAGTGTGTCTTTTGGTTCTGTCCGCTGATTCGCCTGCTCCACCCGAGGATGACGAAATGGTCAGAAAATTGTTGTGACCTGCGGGCCGGAGAGCGGATCGGGAGTATCAGGGACTACATGAGCGTGGTCGCGGCACTGCAGCCGGTGGCGAAGAAGGACGTCCCCGGGCACGCAGTGTGCATGGCGGACGATGAAGGAATTGAGGAGCGAGTGATGAGAGTAAAAATGTATCAGCAGGGGATGAAGCGAAAAGGCAGATCGGTATTACTGGTGATGCTCAGTCTGATGACAGTGATGTGCGGGGGAG
>JAFSBP010000021.1 GCA_017437205.1 Lachnospiraceae bacterium | reverse complement strand
GTTTTAAATACGCGGATGAAGGTAGATAAATCACTAAAGCCGGATTGATTCGCCGCATCTGTCACCTTTGCACCGCCTTCCAAGAGCCTCTTTGCATAATCTACCCTTACCTGTCTGAGCGCATCCAGAACACTTGTCCCCGTCTGTTTCTTGAATGTAGTTGACAGATAAGACGGTGTCACACTGAATTGCAGCGCAATCTGAGAAACATTGAGTTCCTGATCCGCAAAGTTCTGCTCGATGTACTCCCTCACCATCTCACTCAGCGTAAGCTTACGCGCGTTCTCAGCTCCTTCTGTCCTCGCACAAACCTCATGGATAATCTGATGAAAATACTTCTGAATATCTTCCAGTCTATCCGACGATGATATCTGGCTGATGGCAGGCATTCGGTTAAAACCGATTCCGATTTCCTCCGATGCCTTTACCAACGTGGTAAAGATATCATAGATGAGGCAGGTGAGCATTTCCGTATTCGGCTTTTCCTTTTGCTTAAAATTAATTTCCAGTATATTGTCGATGTATGATGTGGCCAGATCCGCATTGTGGATTCGTACCGCGTTGATCACCTTCTCCTCTAGTTCAAAGGAGTACTGGTATTTGCGCACTGTCCGATCCTTGACTTCCTCATAGCTCACGTAGATTTCTTTTAATTCCGTACAAAATTCCTCTATCTGGCAGGCCTCCAGATAGGATTTGTGAATACCTTCGATTCCCCGATGGGCGCCGCCCTCCAGCGTGTAGGCTGCAAAGTTAAAATGCTCCGCGATAAATCCGCAGTACTTAGCCGCTAGATTTGCCAGCGTATTCGGTTCCTACTGTACACCTTCGGGAAGATTGACGATCATAACCACGCGCTCATCGTACTCTATTATCTCGTGATCATAAATCTCTCCAATCCCCTCTGAGAGCACGTTCCCGATAACAAAACGTTTCAGATCATCGTCTTTGACCACTTCCTTGCGCCCCGGCCGGGGATTGTCCGTAATTCCAAAAACCAGCACCACATTCCTTCCCCCTCGGAACTTATCAAGGATAGCATCCGCCTCCTGATTGTCTTTCCCCTCCTCCGGCATAGATAAAAGCAGTTTTTCCAACATATAACTGCGGATCAGCTTTTTGCTGTTCTTCACGCTCTGCTCTGCATCTTCATGCTTCTCCAACAGAGCGGAGACTTTTCTCTCCAGATATTTGAACTCGTTGCCGACCGGCTCATTCTCCTCTTTTCCACGAAAGATCTTTAGAATGTCTTTGAGCGGATCATAGCTAAGCTTCATCGCGCGTTTGGAGAGCAAAAATCCGATCAGCAAGATTACCACAAGACTCACCAGATGCATGTTCTTGATCCGGTCTGCCGTGCGGCGGATCTGATCAGACGGAGCAAACAACACATAAGTGCCATCCACCTCTGACTCTTCACTGTAAATATGATATTTCCTTCCACTGATTGTCATTGTTTCCGGGAGTTCTTTATCATCTACCAAATCTGAGGTGAACCCAGTAATTTTCTGTGGCAAGCGCAAGATGTTTCCCACATCATCAAACAACCCCCACTCCATCTCACCATCCCAGTCCACCGACTGCACCTGCGTCTCCAACGCACGCTTGTCTATCCAGATTCCTGCAACCAAATCTCCTTTCCGCCCGTTTGTTCCCAGTACCGGCTCCAGCATGAGAATATATTCCCGCCCGTTATCCGCCTTGACAGAGATCATTTCTCCCGATATCAGATTCTGCATTGTTTCCCAAATCCGTTCCGCCTCCTGCCGAAAAAGCCCGATCTCTCCCTCGTAGTAGTTGCTATAGAGATCATAGTCCATGATACTGTAGCTTCCGATGATTCTATCCCTATCCTTCACATACACAAACATGTCAGGGCAATAAGTTTTTTCCTCACCCATTGCATATTTCATTTTTGAAAGTGTACTCCATGCGTCATTTTCGCGATAAATAATTTGTTTATCCGACAGATTTTTGCGCTCCGCCAAGGCTTTAACATTCTCGTCCGCTCTAATCCTCTGCACATAGCTATAATAATACTTTAGTTCACTGTCACAGGCACTGCGCACCGTATTGATCATGTTCTTATTGTAAAGATCCGCCTGCGCAAACACCATATTATATGTATACCGATAAAGGACTGCACTGACCAACACCGGAATGAGCAGAATCAATGTATACATCAACAGCATCTTCCGATACACTTGCCCGTACTTTTTCATAGGAATTTTCTCCCCCGCTTATGTCATAATGATTGCCTTATTATATCATTATACTCCATTTCTTCAGAAAAAGATATTTGTAATTTCCTAGAAATATTTGTAAAAAGTAAACTGGCGCAGTCGGATTTCTCCGGCTGCGCCACCATTTTCATTATCGTTGTTTTTCTATCCCTTACTCCTCTTCGCTCTCTTCCACCTTCGGCAGCACCCGCACCACCGCGGTCTTTACCAGATGGTCACTGATATCTGAGGTTTTGATGAGCAATCCCTGTGTCTCGATCTCCAAACTGCTTCCATCCTCCGGCACTGCGCTGAGCGCACCGAAAATCAAACCGTTGAATGTCTCAAACTCCTCACTGAACAGCTTCACGCCCAGAGCCTCCGACACATCCTCAAGTAATGTACGTCCGCCGACCTTCCACGTGTCCGGACCGATCTTTCTTATACACTCGGTCTCGTCCTCCGCGACGCCACCGTCCAAATCACCCACCAGTTGCTCCACAAGATCGGTAATGGTGACGATACCACTCATTCCACCGTATTCGTCCAACACGATAGCCATATTAAAACGATTGTGCTTCATGTTTCGGAACAAAACATCTGCTTTCACGTTATCCGGAACAAAATATGCAGGCTTTACCGCATTCTTCATCACGTTTTCTCTGGACTTATCTTCCAGTCGGAAATAATCCTTCGCATTTAAGATACCAACAACATCATCGGCAGACTCACCGCAAACGGGGTAAAGTGTATGACGACAACCGTGAATTACTTCCTTCCACTCCTCATCGCTGTCCTCCAGAAGAAGAATATTTACCTCAGTGCGGTGAGTCGCAATCTCCCCTGCAGTCAGGTTGTCAAACTCAAAAACGTTTTCGATAAATTCCTTCTCCTCATGGTCAATTGCTCCCTTCTCGGTACCGGCATCAACCATCATCTTAATTTCTTCCTCTACGACTTCTTCGTCCTCCTGATTCGGGTCGATTCCCATCAGG
>JAFSBP010000244.1 GCA_017437205.1 Lachnospiraceae bacterium | reverse complement strand
TCTGTTCTCTGCTGACTATCGCTAACAGAAATATAAACATTCCGATCAGTACTCCAATCCAGTATTCCCAAGCAAAAAAGCTGCCATCCGATAGACGAATTACCACCGCAATCATCATTCCTGTAACCGGCCACAATACAGTAATTTTTTTTGTGTACCAATCCTCTATTGCACACACTGTCAGCATTATTCCTACCAAAACATTCATTTTCCCTCACCGATTCCGCATTTACTACATGCTCTCATCTCCGCCACCTCCGCTTTTCTCACCTGTTTTACTTGATGCCACAACCCTCTACAATAGGAGGACACATGATAGTTATCCCCCCACTGTGTAATCCACACAGTATTCACCATTGTCCCGTCGCAGCAATATCTGCACGCCTCGTATTTTGCTCCGTCTTCGTTGCGCAACAACGGAATGCTCGAATACATTACCTCCTGCGTCTTCGGTCGAAGATAAGTACAGTACATACTCTCATGGAAAACCTCCCCGTTTGGCGTAATGTACACATAATCAGCTTTCTCCGCATCAGAAGATTTCACCTCTCCGAATGCATGCTTTCTACTTCTTTGTACAAAGTTAAACGTTAATGTTTTTTCCGGAAAGAAAGGCAGTTTCATATGATAGACAGCAATCAGGTCAATCACCGGCTCATGTCCCATAATAGTAGATCGCCCCAATGAAATTCCTTCCGCACCACCCACTATCATCTCTGTGTCTACATCAGCGATTTGCAAATGACTCTGAAACAATAGAACCGCAGTCAAAAGAGTCGCCTCCTCCGGAAGCGCTGCCAGTTGATTTCCGGTCTGTTCCAATGCGGTTTGCACCTGAATCTGTGTGCGAAACACAAAGAAAAAATTCAACAACGTGGTTACAACCAACAAAAACACAGTCATTGCAAGAGCCGTCTCCACGGTAAGGCTTCCCGATACCCTTTTAGTGGAGGTGAGCAAAGATATCCTTTTCCTGATGATCTTAAACTGCCTGCAGATTATCCGGGGAGCTTGTACTTGGAGAGAGTGCCAAACAACCCATAAGGAAGAATATACGTTCTGAAAGGCCGGATAATTTACTGCCTTCTTTGTTTGCCGATCTATATTGTCTGATAACTTCCAGGAAAAGGACATCTTTGCTCACCTCCACTTCTGTCAATACTGATACCCTGTCTCTACCGTCACACGATGTCTTCCCTCAGGCAATACGCCGATAAGCGGCATCGTAATTAGTCTGTATTCAGAAGAAAACTCAACCCTGCACTCGGCACTCCCATAACAATCCGACAACAAAAATCCCGCGTCCACTCTTCCCATTTCCTCCTGTATCATATCTAAACTTGCCACACACAACTTTTCTGTTCGATTTAAGAAGAGAAAAATGCGAAGATAGTCATTGTATGACAGAGAAATCCCTTTCTCCGACGTACGCTCCGGGCTCGACTGTGCTTCAGGTACCGAAATCAAACCTGCCAGCGACGTTTTCCAACTGCCTTCGGTCTTCCAAATAGGTATCTCCTCCCCCCGAAACAGGGACTTTACATCCCAAACCGACTCCGCAAATGCCCATGCTGCCATTAAAATAAATTGTACAATCAGCACCACCGGATATAAGCCGGTCGCTCCCACAAGAGATAGTGCCACGCTTTCCGTCAGCATTCGCATCTCTTCATTTGCCAAAAGATACGCCAAATTCAACGCTTCCCGAACAGCCAGAAGTGTTTCCGCCATGGCGACAAGATTTCCGTGACTATCTTCCTTTTCAAACAAAATGTACTCCTGCTGATAAGCAAATTCGCCCTGCTCCTCAGACATCCAACTAGTAAATACATCTCCAATATAAAAGGCAAACAATGCTTTTTCCACAACCGTAACTTCCGAGAGTCGTTCTGACATTTGATTTGACGGTAACATTTCAGGCACTGAGATTCTGCTTTTTTTCACCTTTTCCGCATCTCCTCCGAGCACCAGTGTTAATACCGCCATATTTTTCCAGTCCCTTGCACGGGCAAGTAGACCTTTCCCCTCATCAGCCAGTTCTTCATCCTCCAAATCGCTCTGGTCAAATTTATCCCCCGCTTCATTTTCTGCAAAAATGGATTCCGTGTCCTTCATAATTGAAAGGCAGCCTTCCACAATTTTTTCCAACCGCAGACGTATATCTTCTGCTTTTTCACGTTCACTTATGACCGGTGTCTTTGCGTCAAACCATTCGCTCACCTCCCCCTCCAAGGCAGCAAGTTCTTCACCTACCATCTCCAGCCGATCTTTTAGCTTGAGTACTGCTTTTCCGATTTTACCAACCGAAGTGAACATCTCCATCTGACCGATTTGCTCACCGTAAATGGTTCCCTCTTCGTCTCCATACTCCTGCTTAAGCTCCTGTACCAGTGCATAAATATTTTCCGCTGTCTCCAAATAATTCACCACGCTTTGGCTCAAATGTGAAAAAAGTTCCCCTATCTGCCCAATTTTTTTCTGAAGTTCCTTCAAGGATAACTCCCTGCTATCGAGAATATCTTTGATTATTTTAATCCCTGCCTGCACATCAACCACCACATCTCTCACGTCCTGATACATTGTGTTAATCTGCCTGATTACCTCCATGCAGCCACTAATTCGCTTGATAAACGACCTCACTTTCCCAATCTCATCCAATATACCTGCTTGTTCAAAAAACATTTCCAGTACATTAGCTGCCACCCGGTACTTCTCATATTCCACCGCCTGTTCAAGAAATAGCCGACCACCCTCATATAATATCGTCTTGCACTCGGAAAGTTCCACTTCGTCCACAGAAAGTCCCCAGAGATCCGTGTTCTCCGACAAACCAAAGATGCCTTTTTCCGGTTCCTCATAATAGGACAGATATTCTTCAACATCGTTCTGCAAACCATCGATATCATGATGAAAAAATACCCGATACCGTTCCCACAGCTCTTCATGGTAATCCGCAAATACCGACTGCATCGCTGATCCCGCTGCCGTCTGCGCCATAAAGCGCAAACCGGCAGTGCGGGCAGACTCGATACAGGTCCCGATCAGCGCACTGATCAGTACCGTGATCAGGCAAAAGAACACAGTCATACTTCCTTTTTGCTTCATAATGACTCCTAATCAATATACTGATTGTGTCTTTCGCGTGATTTCTTCCAAAATATTGTTCAGTACACCAATGATTTGCTCTTTGAATAATAGGACAAGAGTTATAAGTACCACCAAAATCAAGATAACCTCCACCACGCCTACTGCGCTCTCATCATTCCAAAATTCTCTTGCCTTCGCCAACCATTTTCCTTTTCTCATACTTTTCCCTCCTACATTAATCCATAAAATGCCGGTACTACAACCATCGCCAATACTACGCCAAACATCATAAACATGGGGAGAAGCATTTTTGTTCCGGCCTTTTCTCCACTCCTTCTCGCTTGATGCTTTCGAAGCTGCCATGCCCTTGCAGACTCCTCCGCCATCATTGCCGTCAAATGCTTTGTTCCTCGCCTCACGTTCCCCGCCAGCATATTCCCCAACTTCAGACATCCTGCTGTACCGCAACGATGCCCAAACTGTCGGTAAGCCTCCATCTCAGAAACACCATCCGCCATAGAATTACATGCAAAAATCACCTCCTCATAAATTGCCCGCGTCTGCTTCCCGCTCTTTTTCTCGTCTGAAGCAATTCGCTCCCACACGTTTCTCATACTCATTCCCGCCTGAAAGAGAACCGTCATCTTCACAACCAAATCCGGATAATCTGATGTGATTTCTGCCTGTCGTTGCTTTTTCAGGCTTTCATTCTGCTTTTCCTCTTTCATGTAGAGAGCAAGTGCGAGTACAGCAGGAAACATCGCTGCCGCAATACTCTTTGAGCGATCTTTGGTCTGCGCAAACGTAATTTTTTCTCCTTCAAAGGTCATAGGAAGCTCCACCTGTTCTTGACCATCGTTTACAGCCTCCTGTCTGATCAACTCCTGACAAAGTCTCTCCTCCCATGAAGGCAGCGACACCGGGGTTATCATCAGCGGTATCTCCTCACTTCGACTGTACCCCTGAAGATTCATTGTCACCTGAAGCAGCGCCGAAATGGGCTCTGCGTTATTTCTTTCTTCCGTCAGCCTCCCCGCACTTCCAATGATCTGTGGCAAACTGCTTCGCCAGATTAACTCCACTCCCCATTCATCTAGCCTCTCCGGAAGAATTAAGTCCGACGACACCTCATAAAGCGATTTGTTTTCTCCCTTAATCAGTTCAGGAAGCATCCCGTATATCCGGTCAAATATTACGTCCACTTCGCTTTGACTGTATTTTCTCGGATTCACGTTTATATTAATTTCACTTCGGCTTCCATCCTTCCGAATAACTACCAGTCTTTTTTGCGCTGATCCTTCCGTTATTGCCGGTCGATCCAACTGCCAAACATGCTCTTCAGACCGCTGCGCCAACGTCCTTGTTAGAAAAAACACACTAGTCATTAGTCCGATGACCAACAACAGCTTTTTTCGATGCTTTTTTATAATACTTTTCTGCCCTTTTTCCATTCATCCTCCCCTCTACACGCGAATCTGTCCAATCTTCCACGCCAGCCCCACTGCCGCCAGATAAATAAACAGACAAATCGTCATGACTATCCTGCCCATCATCGTAGTATACAAAATGTGAAAAAAGCCGTCTGCACTCATGTTCAAATAAGCGATCAACCCTAGCGGAAACATGGTCAAAATCTGCTGTTCAAATAATTTTCCACTGAGCATTGTCGCAAGTTCTTCCTGTGTCTGCTCTTTTTCCTCCATGACTGCCACCGTATCCCCAATAATAGATACCAACTGCCCTCCGCTTCGTCTGGCCACAGCAAACACCTCGGCAAAGCTCTGCAAATCCTCTAGTCCCAGTTCATCCGCCGCCTCCGTAAGCACCGTCTCAATGGGCCGATTCATGTTTAATTTCTGCACCATCAGCTGAAATTCCCTGACAACCACCTCCCTCTCTCCATACAGGTGACGCAATTCCTCTGCCGCCTCACGAACCGCATTTTCCGGTGAATACCCGGCACTGAGTGCAGCGGAAATACTTCTCATTCCGTCACGAAAACATCCTCTTCCGTTTTCCAATGTCCTCCGCTTTTCCTCGCGAAGTGAATGAATAAACCAGATTCCTCCGGCGGGAAGCATGAACGGTACAGCCCACCAGCTACGGTAAAACGCATATGCCAGCGCTCCTACCAGAAGACATGCTCCCACCGCAAAGCAAATGATTTTCTCAGGCTTCACCCGAATTCTCAGTCGGGAAGCCCTTGCCGAAATCTGCTTCTCCCACCCGCACCAGGCTATCACTTTCTCCTTCACGGATAAAAATGGGTGCCAACCGGATTTCATCTCTTTGGCGATCATAACCTCTCACCTCCATGACAGATACTACTTTTCGCTCGCCCCTTTTATTACGACTCAGATGAATTATGAAATTAAGTGCAGATCCAATTTGCGCACGGATGGCTGGCAACGGCAATGCCGCACCCATCAATGCCATCGTTTCAAGTCGGGACAACATATCTGCCGGTGAATTTCCATGACCGGTGGACATGGAACCGGAGTGACCGGTGTTCATCGCGGAGAGCATATCCATGCAGGCTCCGTCGCGCACCTCCCCCACAATAATCCGATCCGGCCTCATTCGAAGAGATGTCCGAATCAAATCTCGAATAGTAATCGGATTCACTCCCTCGTTATTTGCATTCCTCATCTCTAACCGTACCAGGTTTGGCTGGCGAATTTTCAATTCCGCAGAGTCCTCAATCAGAACAATTCGTTCTTCCTTTGGTATTTCGCAGGCCAACGCATTTAAAAACGTTGTTTTCCCTGTCCCTGTTCCGCCGCTCACAAATAAATTCGCACCACTGCGCACCATTCCCTCCAAAAAAGTTGCCGCCTCCGTCGTCAACATCCCTTTCTCCGCCAATTCTCTCAATGACCAAACGTTTCGTCCGAACTTTCTGATTGTGAGTGATGGCCCGTCAATTGCCACAGGAGGAAGTACCACATTCACTCTCGATCCATCCTTTAATCTGGCATCAACGATGGGACTGGATTCATTGACCACCCGGTTTACCTCCGACACAATCTGCTGAATCACTTCCTCCAATCGCTGAATCCCGGAAAATTTCTTTTCACTGGGATAAATAACCCCACCACGCTCCACGAAAATCTTGTCCGGACCATTCACCATCACCTCTGTCACGGAAGGGTCATCCAAGAGCTCCTGCAACACATCATGCCGCCGCAACCGATTAAACAGTTTTCCTTGAATCCGCTCGCGCTGCCGTGCCGTGATACCCATTTCCCGACCTCGCCTGCAGACCACCTCGTCGAGAAGCATCTCAACCTCCTCGTCCGTCTGCTCCTTAGAAAAATCCATCCGTTCAATCACTTCTTCATATAAGTGTT
>JAFSBP010000243.1 GCA_017437205.1 Lachnospiraceae bacterium | reverse complement strand
TTCATTGTCAATCAGCCCGGCCTCTTTCAGCCGTGCAGTGATCTTTGTGGCATTTGGCAGACCGTTCTATCAGCTGTTCTTTACGGAGGAACTGATCGTGGACATCGGTGTGAAGCTCATGAACATGATGAGTATCATTGTGCTGATGCAGGTGTCCCAGTGTGTGCTCACCGGAAGTCTGCGCGGTGCCGGAGATATGATCCATGTCATGATCGTGGGAGCAGTTTCCGTCAGTGTAATGCGTCCTGCGGTTTCTTATCTGTGCGCATACCCGATTGGCTGGGGAATCGTTGGAATCTGGTGCGGAGTACTGGCAGATCAGATGCTTAGATTGATTTTAAATGGAAAGCGGTATCAAAGCGGAAAGTGGATGAAGATCAAAATCTGATAAAGAAGCGTGGAAGCTGAGGTTTAGTAGAGATATGTGGAAGAAATGGAAAGAGTGGCTTGCGACCAAAGTGGATGTGAAGGTCACAGGATATATCTGTGTGGCAGTCTTTGCCCTGACATTGATCGGTTTGATCGCGCTGGTCGTGATGTCAGTCGGTGCGGAAGGAAAACTCTCTGAATGGGCGGCGGCTGCCGGTGTGGGGATTGTTTTGGTCAATGCATGGAATATTCTGCTTGCCCGCTGGGGGCAGGCGCAGACCGGCAGGAAGCTTAGCTGGAATAAGACTGCGGTGATTTTAAGCGGCAGTATGATCGGGCTGATGGTATTTATTTACTTGGTCGGAATCTTTGGATAGGATTGGACGAAGAAGGAATATCAAATTTTGCATGAATGGCAGGGAATAGTATGGATTATCGTGAGCGTTATATGGAAGAAAACCGTGAGGTGGAGGAGAGGCTTCTGCTCTCCTTTGACCGCATTCGCGAGATAAAATAGAATACCTGTCTGACGGGAGGTGCAGCAGAATATTTTGCTTTGGTGGCAGCATTTGTGGGCGAAATTGAGGCGCTGGTCGGTCTGGTGAGGGATGAAAAGCTGAAGGAATATTCACTTAATGAACTGAAGGAATTAAATCACCGTCTTTATGTGGATATTCTTGCAGAAAATTATGAGGACAGTCCGGCTAACCCCGCGAAGACGGCAATGTGGTTCGGGGAAAAGATTGGTCAGCGCATGGCGTTTGTGGCAGCGGAACTGCGCGGAATGATCGTCTATGCCTATGAGTACCGGCTGAAGGATATTGTCATCTGCTGTGAACTGTTTTTGGAACTGTACAGCTGGTTTTTGATGGCGGAGAGAGGCGAGATGCCGAGGGAAGCACTGGAAAAGGAGATTAAGGATTCGGTCTATTATTATGTGAGTGATTACAGCGATTATAAGGCGGGAGTGCGGGTGTACGAGCTGCTTGATCCGTCCCTTTCCTTCGCAACAGATATTGTGATGGACAGTGATCTGGATGACCTGCGCTATCTGTATGCTTACGGGGAGTATGTGGGGGAGAATGAGCTGAAGACAGCACGGTATTTAAACAGCCTTCCTGCGGACGTGATTTCAAAAATGGCATCCACCTATACCGAAGGCTACCGAAAGGGCTTTGAACTGGCGGGGATTGATCTGTCCTTGAAGCGCACAGTGGAAGTGAGATTCTGCCTCGGTTTTGAGCGGGTGGTGCGCGAGGCCATAAAGCAGTTTGACGCGATGGGGCTTAAAACTATCCTTTATCGCAGTCCGGTTCACGCGGCGGACAAGCGCGGACACAGCAAAACCGGATATTATGGAGGTGCCGCAAATCCACAGTACGAGTACGATCACCGAAATGATGTTGCGCTGTTTTTGAACAAGCCGTATAAAGACCGCCGCCTTGCAATGCTTAGGGTGGCTTATGAGGAGTGCCGCGAGTTGGCGGCTGGATATGCAGGACCGGCGGTGATGGAGACCTTTGGCGAGGAGCCGTTTACCTA
>JAFSBP010000242.1 GCA_017437205.1 Lachnospiraceae bacterium | reverse complement strand
GAATCACCCAGCCCGATATCCATAGAACCGGCCACCTGCCCATCCTTCGGATACACGGTGGACACTTCTCCCGTCACGGGATCGCAACTCACGATAATATGCTCTATGGTTGTATTCATCGACGAATCCGTCTCCCAATTCTGTCCCCAGAGATAGACAACGCCACCGCCACTGGTGATTTTCATCTCCCTCGTCATGGGAAGCTGAAGATCGAGAAGCGTCTCCCGATAGATCACATCCTTGTTTAACAGGGAGGTTTCGCCCTTGTCCTCCTCTGCTCCCTCTGTATCAGCAGCTGCCTCTCCTGACTGTACTAAATCTGACGTTTCCTTGGTCTGATCATCGCTTTCTCCCGGCACGGCACACCCTGTCAATAGCAGCAGGCTAATGCACACGGCCAAACTTCGTTTCCAGAATATCCCAGACTTTTTCATTCCTTTTCTACACATATTCCCCTCCTGTGGTCTATTTTTGTAGACTCGTGTTTTCGCTTAAGTCTACAACTATAAACCGTTCCTGTCAACCCCTTCTTTAAAACTTAACACAAATGTAATATTTACCCGCTTACCAAAATAAAAAAGACCATCGAACTTTTTTCCAATGGTCTTTTGCTTCTTTCACTATATTTCACAGCACACTTTCCCTCTGACTCACATTCTTCCTCAGATAATTTCCAAGCTCCGTCACACACAAGAGTGTCACCACCAAAAACGCACCCGGAATCACAATGATCCACCACGATCCGGAGAACAGCGCACCGTCCGCCAGCGACAGCATGCTTCCCCACGAGATTTCCTCCAGCGGCAGTCCCATACCCATGAAGCTGAGCGTTGACTCTGCCACGATGGCACTTCGCACATTCATCACCACCATAAACATGATGGAGGAAAGAAAATTGGGAGTCAGATGCTTCCACAAAATGTGGAAAAATCCCGCGCCGGAACATTTTGCCGCAATCACATACTCGCTGTTTCTGATCTGGCGCACCTCGCTGCGCACCACCTTTGCAATGCTGGTCCATCCGGTGATTCCGATGACCAGTGAAATGCTGAGCACATTGGCTTTGCCGAGAATCGCCTGCAAGAGAACAATGATCAACAGCCCCGGAACGCTGAGAATGATCTCATTGACCCGCATGAGCAGATCATCCAGCCACTTCGGTGACATTCCGCTGACCGCTCCGAACAGGATGGCGATCACCGTAGAAATCGCCGTGGAAATGACACCAATCAACAGAGACACTCTGCCTCCGTACCAGATCATGGAAAAGATATCCCGTCCCATAGTGTCAGTTCCAAACCAAAATTCCTTTGACGGGGCCAGATTTCCGTTGTATAGGTCCATGTAGGTCGGATCTTTGGGGATAAACGCTTCACAGAAAATACAGCCGATCACAACCACGCCGAGAAGAAGCACCACAAAAAGTGGCTTGCCCTCATGCCAAGGCTTACGTTTTTCCTTCGTGGCATCTGTTTCCCGGATTCCGACTTGAACAAAACGATCATTCACGGCGCGTCACCTCCGTTTCCACTGCCTGATGTTCCTTCATTCTCGGGTCAATCCGCTCATTGATCACCTGAGCCGCCAGATTGCTGAGAATGACGATGGCTCCTGAGAAAATGCACAGAAGCATCAGCAGGTTGTAGTCCCGGTAACGGGCACTCTCATAGGACAAGGTGCCGATTCCCGGATAGGAAAACACCGTCTCGACGATATAGGTGCCGCCCAAAATGTGGGGCACCGAAATCGCCATCAGGCTCAAATAGGACGGAATAATGTTGCGAAGACAATGCTTAAACATAATCTTTTTCTTGGAAAGGCCTTTGGATTTGGCCAGCAGAACATATTCCGCACGAACCTCCTCCAGCAGCTTGTTTCGCACCATGTAGGCATAATACCACAGATGACCGCCCACCACCACGGTAAGGGGCAGGATCAGATGACGGATACGGTCCAAAATATCATCTGCATTTCCCACCGAATACGCGCCGCCGCTGGGCAGCAGACGTAGCGTGACGGAAAAGATCAGAATCAGCACCAGTGACAGCCAGAACTCCGGAATGCAGCTGG
>JAFSBP010000020.1 GCA_017437205.1 Lachnospiraceae bacterium | reverse complement strand
TCTTAAAGGAGATGGGCGCGACCCGTGTGGTGCCTGCCAGAGAACTTACGGTGCGTGAATTGAAGGCACTTTACGATGCCACTGGGATGGAGGTGGAGGCATTTATTCACGGTGCACTTTGTTATGGATATTCCGGTCAGTGTCTCTTAAGCAGCGTGATCGGAGGAAGAAGTGGAAATAGAGGAAGATGTGCGCAGGCGTGCCGTCTTCCTTATACAGCGTTCAGTGATGGAAAGCCCTTGAATCGCAAAGATGAGCAGTATTTAATCAGCCTGAAGGATCTGTGTGGTCTGGATGTGTTGCCGGATATGTTGGACGTGGGAGTATATTCATTGAAGATTGAGGGACGCATGAAGAGCCCTCTTTACACGGCAGGTGTGACTGAAGTTTATCGCAGATACGTGGATTATTATTTAGAGTATGGCCGCGAGGGATATCGGGTGAAGGAGTCAGACCGAAAGGTTTTGAGCACATTGTTTGACCGTGGAGGCACGACGGACGGATACTTACGCGGTGTGACCGGTCGTCAGATGATTACCCTAAAAGAGAAGCCCGCAATGCGCATTGTGGATGAGCGGTTGACTGAGCGGATAACGAGAGATTGTCTTGGGCCGGCGCCGAAGCGTCTGATAGATGGTACAGCGAAACTGACGTTAGGTGAGCCGGTGAGTCTGACTGTAAAGGCAACTGAAAATGTGTCCGAGGAAATATCTGTGACCGTGACAGGAGCAGTGATTGAACCGGCGATGCGCCAACCGATGACCGTTGAATCTGTGGAAAAACAGCTTCGTAAGACCGGATCCTCCGAGTATGAATGGAGGAATTTGATCGTTCAAATCGAGGGAGAAGGATTTTTGCCGGTGCAGGAGTTGAATCGGCTGCGTAGAGAGGCATTTGATCGGCTGACCGAAGCGATGCTTAAACCGTATCGACGTGAAGTGAAAGAATGTGCTTGCGAAGTCAATATATCAAACCCCCAACATACCGTAAAATCCAAACACAGCGTGTGGAACACCGACTCTGACGCTCCGGCAATCAACGTGTATGTAGAAGACACCTCGGTTGTTCCTTCCTTACTTGCACAGGGGATCGTGGATGGATATTACCTTCCGCTTGAGACGATGAGTGATGCAAAACAGGAACTTCCTCGGATTGCGAAAGAAATTCATAAAGCAGGAAAGCGTATTTTTATTGCAATTCCGACCGTGTTCCAGAGAAAGACCAGAGAGTATGTGTCTGCGTTAAAAGAGACTATTCTTGCGGTAAAACCGGACGGAATTCTGGTGCGGACCATGGACAGTCTCGCGTTTGCGCGCAAGGAATTTGCAGACATTCCCTTGATCGGAGACTATTCTCTCTACACCTATAATCAAAAAGCTGTTGATAAAGCGTTTGAATTGGGTATTTCCGGGCGTGTGCTTCCGGTGGAAATGACTTTTAAAGAGCTGGAAAGCGTGACCTCAGATTGCGACGAAATGATCGTTTATGGACGATTGCCGGTGATGTTTGCGGCGAATTGTATCCGAAAGACAACGACCGGCTGCACGAAAAATCCGGAGGTGATCTGGCTGAAGGACCGAAAGGGTAAGCAGTTCCCGGTGAAGAATCACTGTGCGATCTGCGGCAATACCTTCTATAACAGCAGTCCTTTGTATCTTCCGGACAGCGAGAGGGAGATCGCCCGAATTGCACCGAAAGCC
>JAFSBP010000241.1 GCA_017437205.1 Lachnospiraceae bacterium | reverse complement strand
GCAACCATAACCTTCATAGGGCATGCCTCAACGCACTTTCCACAGTTTACGCAAAGTTTCTTATTAATCATGTATACACCCTTCGCATTCTGAGTGATTGCGCCATGCTCACAAACCTTCGCACACTTACCGCACTGGATGCAAGTCTGGGTCTTTACCTTTTCCTTCTTCTCAATAATGCGGATGCAAGACTTATCCGGATCAAAAACCTTGTAAAACGCCTCGGAACATGCAACTTCACATGCAAGACATGCCATACATGCGTCCTGATTCTTTACTACCAACTTCTTCATCTGTTCTCCTCCAATTGAATTATCTTTTATGCCGCCGATTCAATCGACACTATTATCGAAAACAACTTGTTATTAGTATATCAAACTTTTTCAGAAAGGGCAATCCTTTCTGTGTTCATTTTTTGATTCAATTTCCAAATTTCAGTTTTCCAGACATGGCAATAAATTCCCGGTTCGTCTTTGTCTGGCTGAACAAGTTCAATACTCGCTCCACCGGCTCGTCCCCTCTACTCTCACCGACCACTTTGTGAATCAAATCAGCAGTTGCTCTCTCCTCAGGTGTAAGCAACAGATCATCCCGTCTGGTTCCGGATTTTTGGATATCAATTGCAGGGAAGATTCGTTTCTCTGACAGCTTACGGTTTAATGCCAGTTCCATGTTACCGGTCCCCTTGAACTCCTCGAATACCACATCATCCATACGGCTTCCCGTATCCACCAATGCTGTCGCCAACACAGTAAGGCTTCCCCCCTCACGCATATTTCTGGCAGCACCAAAGAATCTCTTCGGCATATAAAGTGCCGCGGGATCAAGACCACCGGACAGGGTTCTTCCGCTGGGCGCAACCGTTAGGTTGTATGCTCTCGCCAGTCTGGTGATGCTGTCCAAAAGAATCATCACATCGCGACCGTGCTCAACCAGACGTTTTGCTCTCTCCAACACCATCTCGGACACACGCTTGTGATGTTCGGGAAGTTCATCAAATGTAGAGTAAATTACTTCCACACTATCACCCTCAATGGACTCCTTAATATCAGTTACCTCCTCAGGACGCTCATCAATCAACAGAATGATTAAATGCATGTCCGGATGATTTGCAGTAATTGCTTTCGCCACATCCTTCAGCAAGGTAGTCTTTCCGGCTTTAGGGGGAGAAACAATCATTCCACGCTGTCCCTTTCCAATCGGAGAAAGAAGGTCTACAATTCTCATCGCTCTCGTTCCGCCCGGACGCTCCAGGTGTAGCCTCTGGTTGGGAAAAATCGGTGTCAAATCCTCGAAATTGGGGCGTTTCTGAATTTCCGCAGGGGGGAATCCATTGACATGATTCACATAAAGCAGAGCTGCAAATTTCTCTCCACTACTCTTAATTCTCCTATTTCCGTTAACTACATCACCGGTTTTCAAATTAAACCGACGAATTTGAGACGGTGCCACATACACGTCCTCGTCGCCGGGCATATAATTTGCTGAGCGAATAAAGCCAAAGCCATCCGGCATTACTTCCAAAATTCCCTGGGCAACAATTCCACTATCCAACGCCTGAAGATCGTCACGAACCTCTCCGTTCTCACCAATAGGTTCAGAATTTTCTTTTACCTGCGGAGCCTGCGTTTCCTCTGTCGCTGCAACAGGTTCAGTACGGCTAGGTTCTTGGGCTACCGGTGCCGCGGGCGTCGGTCTCATCTGCTGGGGACGGCGCTGCATCCCTCCTGCCCGCTGCATAAACTCCGAATTTCTGGGACGATATTCTCTGGGTCGCCTCTGCTCGCCTTCGGCTGTCTGCGTTCCTACAACCGGAGTGGATACATTTTCCTGCTCCGCTTCGCTTTTCACCGGAGCCTCTGCAGTAATTGCCTTAGGCAACTCATTCGGAACAGTAATTGTCTCCTTATCCTCCGATGAAACCACCGTTTCTGCTTTTTTCGTTTCATGCAATGCACATAATGCATCAATCAATTCAGCTTTTCTCAAAGTACTTACATTTTTCAAATGATTCTCTTTCGCAATTGCTTTCAATTCAGAAAGCGGAAGTGTCTCTAACTTCTTTCTCATTGTTTCCTCAACTTTCCACATTAGATTCAAAATTATTTATCGGGGATTGTAAAACGATCATCGTCCATGACAAGATAAGTTT
The DNA here is from genome assembly GCA_017437205.1 of Lachnospiraceae bacterium. Taxonomy (GTDB): domain Bacteria; phylum Bacillota; class Clostridia; order Lachnospirales; family Lachnospiraceae; genus RGIG423. The sequence goes on along the minus strand of JAFSBP010000241.1, from coordinate 1,992 downwards.
AGAACTAGATAAGTCTACTATACACTATTTTGCGAAAAAAGAAAAGTACTTTTTCAAACAATTTACTTTATCGGCTGCCTCCAGATCAAATTGCTTCCCACAAAAACCTTCGCATCTCCCACCGAAAATCTATGAAGTGGCTCTTCCGTCACAAAAAACGAATTGCATTGTACCGGATACGTCTCTCCATCCACCGTCACCTCATCCATCTCAAGAGGCAAATACATCTCTTCCGTGGACGAAAGTTTCTTCTTCACAATGTGATAATATCCATGCCGTCCTTTCAGTGAGTAAATATATCCAACCACTTCCCCCTCCGGATAGGATTTCAATTCGCGATACCGATAATCCTCATCAAACACATAATATCCAAAAAGAATCTTTTTCACCGGCAGAAAATATTCTATCGTCTCTATTTTCTCGCCATCCACAATTAAAATAGGCGTATTATAATAGATTATATAGTCCTTTGTCTTAATGCATGGATTATCCTTAAATTCTCCAGCCGCCATTTCAGGAAACAGACCATACTTTCCCGACATAATGGAAAATAGTAGCAAGACGGAGAGCAGGACTAAAAACACCATGCCACAACACTTCAAAAACACAGTAAATCTGCGAATCGACCTGTTCTTCTCAACAATAACTTCCTCCGGCTTCTCGGTGATAAATTCCTCATCAGAAACACCAAAATAATCCTTTAACGCCACAAAGGTCTCTTCTCGTGGAATCCCCAACCCATTCTCCCACTTGGCAACAGCGCTTCTGCTGACATAGATCGCATCTGCCAATGCCTGCTGTGAAACGCCTCGCTCCATCCGCATTTTTTTCAGCTTATCTTTGAATTCCATAACATACCTCCCGAGTCAATGATTATCCCTGTGGACGAACCAAAATAAATCATATGCATCGCATAATGGGCAAATTTCATATCCACAGATAGATTTTATCACAGGATCTGCGAAAAGTGTTGTTACTTTCTATGTTTTATTGTTACTTTTACGGAAGTATCCACTGTTTCATCACAGCAAGGCATTCCCGGATACCACTGGGCAAAATCAGATACCAAGGGGTATCACTTCCAAGATAAGTAATTTCATCAAATCCAACATTTTGGGCAATCAACTTTGCACGGTAAATATGATAATCGTTAGAAATAAATGCAACCTTATAAGCATCGCCCAATTGTCTATCCAGCATTTCCTTGCTATACAAAAAATTCTCTCTTGTACTGGTTGCCATTTGTTCCTTGATAATCTGTTCTGCCGGCATGCCTTGTTCCAACAAATATTGCTCCATCGCAAGTGCTTCTGTGATTGTCTCCTGCGGTCCCTGTCCTCCGCTCACAACGATAATAACTTTAGGGTTTTTCTGACAATACCTCAATGCCGCATCAAGACGATTTCTCAAACTCTCAGAAACTTCTTTGCCCTGAATCCCGGCCCCCAAAACAATCACTGCATCTTCGTTATAATTTACATTGCTTTTCTTTCCATATCCGAATAGGATAATCAAAAAAACCACACCGAAAATACAGCCGGAAACAAATACATATCTTAAGGCTCTCGGAACATATTCTACAGTATGCTCATAAAAAATTCCAGCAAATAACAAAACCATCCCCAACGCAAACGTAAGCACAACTCCAAGATGTATATTGGCTCTGAACACAGTTATAAGTGCATTAAATATAATTACTGCTCCAGGAATAACTAATAATGCTCGCATCTTTTTCATACCTAACGCCCCCTCAACTTTTCATAACCGCATAATAAGCAAAAACCCCAAGAACAGTTACCATTGGTAACTATTATCAGGGTTTTCTGCCGGTGACCGGGATCGAACCGGTACGAGTATCGCTACCCGCAGGATTTTAAGTCCTGTGCGTCTGCCAGTTCCGCCACACCGGCACAAATGGGGCCTATAGGGCTCGAACCTATGACCCTCTGCTTGTAAGGCAGATGCTCTCCCAGCTGAGCTAAGACCCCGTGT
>JAFSBP010000240.1 GCA_017437205.1 Lachnospiraceae bacterium | reverse complement strand
TGAGCAGATCCAGAATCTGCGCCTGAATCGTCACATCCAGCGCAGTGGTGGGTTCATCGGCAAACAACATCTTCGGATCGGAGGCCAACGCGATCGCCATGACGCTACGCTGCCGCATTCCACCCGAAAAATGATAGGGGTAGGATTTATATCTCGCCTCCGGCTCCTCGATTCCCACTAACTTCATCAGCTCAATCACCCGCTCGCGGACAGCACGGCGAGGCAGTTCGGGATGATGTACCCGTACCGCCTCCGCAATCTGATCTCCGATGGTGATCGTAGGATTCAGTGCATTCATCGGATCCTGAAACACCATGGAAAATAGTTTTCCTCTCAGCTTCTCCATCTCCCTCTGACGGTAATTCGTGATGTCCGCACCGTCCACGGAAATGGTTCCGCTCTTTATCTTCGCATTCTCCGGCAACAATTTCATAATGGATTTGCAAAGAACACTTTTTCCACAGCCGGACTCGCCGACAATCGCCAGCACCTCCCCCGCCTTTAAGGAGAAGGATACGTCCCGCACCGCTTCAATCTCTCCGCCATCGGTATAAAAGCTGACAGAAAGATGTTTTACTTCCAACAATTCCGACATTGTTATCCTCTCATTCACTAATGGTCCACTCGGTCACATTCCAGAAAATTCCCACCCCATGGTGTCCCATGACAGTATCCGGTGAGATTCCCTTCACATTGGTTTTCGCCACATAGTCCGCATCCACGTAACAGATAAACGCATAGGCAGGATCATTTGCCAACGCCTCCTGGAACTTATCGTAATTCTCCGCGCGAACCGCCTCATCGGCGCTCTTTCTCGCCTCGGTCAAATACTGATCCACCAATGCGTTGGAGTATCCGGAATAGTTGGCACCCTTGTCTGTACCAAATACCTTGTAAGTGTGATCATCCGCATCGAAAGGACTTCCCCAGCCGATGAGATAAGCCATCTGTCCACCCCAGTCTACCTGCGCGGGAACCTCCACAGTACAGTCGATACCGATGGTGCGAAGCTGCTGTGCCGCCGCCTGCGCGATTTCCAGACGAACCTGATCGCCTGCGCCTACGGTGAGCACAAAACCAATCTTCTCACCCTTGCGATAGTAGAAGCCGTCCTGCCCCTTCTCACAACCGGCAGCCACTAGAATCTGCTCTGCCTTCGTCGGATCATATGAATATTTTTCCACGTTTTCGTTATTGTACTTATTTCTCTGTAAGGGGCTGTAAGCTACCTCACCGTGTCCCAGCACCACCGCATCCAAAATCGCCTGGCGGTCTAAAGCAAAACAGATTGCCGGAATAATATCCTTATTCGCGGTCCAGTATTCGTTCCAGAAGTTGAAAAGAATACCGCGATAATCGGAGGTCTTCATATTGTACACAGTGTAACCACTCTTGCTCTCAAACTTCTCCGAATCCTTCGGCGTCAGCAGCGCCAGATCCAACTCACCAGTCTGCATCTGCATCGCCTTTGCATTGTCATCGGCAACAATCTTAAAGATAATTTTGTCAATGTTTGCCGCACCCTTAAAATAATCCGCATTCTTCACCAAGGTGATCGCCTGTCCCTCATCCCAGCTCTCCAGCTTGTAGGGGCCGGTGCCGACGGGACTCCGGAAAAAGTCAGAGGTCTGCATGTCCTCTCCTTCCAAGAGATGCTTCGGCAGAACCGCCATGGTCATATAGTCCAGAAAAGCCACGTTGGGCGAAGCCAGCTTAAAGGTAATGGTGTGCTCATCCACCACAGTGATTTCCTCTACATCCTCGTAGTTGGGCGCATTCTCAGAGCCGTTCTCCGGATCCATGATCGCCTCAATGGTGAACTTCACATCCTCCGCGGTAAAATCTTTGCCGTCATGCCACTTCACATTCTCTTCCAGATAAAACGTATAAGTACAGGTCGCATCGTCAAATTTCCAGCTCTTCGCCAGCGCCGGAACCACCTGATTGTCACCATCGTGAGCCGTCAGACCATTAAAAATTAAAATATTGATTTCGCCGTGCTCGTCCATCGCCGGATTGATCCTGGTATAATCACCGCTACCGTAAACCAGGGTATTGTCGTTATTCTTTCCACCGCCCGCACAGGCTGCAAGGCTTATCAACATGACCAGTACAAGTACAATCACAAACATTTTTCTTATGTTTCCCATTCTATGTCCTCCTAAAATGTCAGATAGTTACTTTTTTCACGTAGCATGGTTATTTTACCAAAGAAAATCCCCCACCACAAGCCGGGTGGGGGGA
>JAFSBP010000239.1 GCA_017437205.1 Lachnospiraceae bacterium | reverse complement strand
TAAAGAAATTTGTTCCGGCGCTTTATAAGGCACTCGGTGTGTACCTTCCGCTGATTACGACCAACTGTGCAGTGCTCGGTGTGGCACTGAAAAATGTGTTGAATAAGTACAATATGGCGCAGAGCGTTGTCTGTGGTTTGGGAACGGCGATTGGGTTTACCATTGCCATTGTGATCTTAGCAGGCATACGGGAGCGTATCGCGAACAATCCGGTACCTGAGTCGTTTAAGGGATCACCGATCGTGTTGATCACGGCTGCACTTATGGCGATCGCATTTATGGGATTTGCCGACTTGAATCTGTAGGAGGGCGATATGGATATCGGAGGAATTATTACTGCCGCATTGGTTGTCGGTGTTATCGGTCTCATTATCGGAGTTTTGCTCGGAATCGCAGGATCGGTGTTTGCCGTGACCATAGATGAAAAAGAAGTTCAAATTAGAAAATGTCTGCCGGGAAATAATTGCGGCGGTTGCGGATATCCCGGCTGTGATGGCTTGGCACATGCGATCTTTACCGGAGAGGCCGAGGCGAATGCCTGCCCGGTGGGTGGCGCTGAAGTTGCAAAGCAGATCGGAAATGTGCTCGGTGTGGATGTGAAGCCGGCAGAGCAGAGAAAGGCGTTTGTGCAGTGTAAGGGAAGCTTTGACAATGCCACACTGAATGAACACGGGCATAAGATCTGTGCCTACGGATGTACCGGCTGTAAGGCTTGTATGGAAGCCTGTAAGTTTGACGCGATCCATGTGGTGGATGGACTCGCTGTGGTGGACGAGGAAAAATGTGTGGGCTGTGGCAAGTGTCAGGCGGCCTGTGCGCGTCACGTGATCGCCATGGTGCCGAAGTTTGCCGGTCATATGGTTGCCTGCTCCAATCCGGAAAAAGGAAAGGCAGCGAAAGCAGTTTGTCGAAATGCATGTATCAGCTGCGGCATGTGTGTGAAGGTGTGTCTGGCTGAAGCTATCTCCATTGAGAGTGGAGTTGCCCGCATCGATGAAAATAAGTGTACCGGATGCGGAGCGTGCGCTGAGAAGTGTCCGATGAAGTCAATCGTGTAATGAAAAGAACAAAAATTAGGAGGAGCATCCTAAATGAAACATTTTGAACAGCGTTTTCCCGGTGGTATCCATCCCACCGACGGGTCAGATAAGGCATTGACCAAAGCTGTGCCGATTCAGACATTCATGCCTTCAGTGATCGAGTTGTCCATGTCCCAGTCCGGTGGCAGTATATGTGAGCCGTTGGTGGCAGTGGGAGATCATGTGGAGAGAGGTCAGCTCGTCGGACAGCCGAAGAATTTTACGGCGGTACGTCTCCACGCCAGTGTAAGCGGTACGGTAAAAGAGATCCGGATGGAGAAAAAAGGACCGACGGAGGTTCCGCTTCTGGTAATCGAGCCGGATAAGGAACAGCCCCCGGTGGAGAGTCTGCCTTATACACGGGAATGGATGGATATACGGAAATTCAGCAGAGAGAAGTTGATTGCTCTGATGGAGGAGGGCGGTATTACCGGTATGGGTGGCGCAGGCTTCCCCTCCCATGTGAAGTATAAGACGGACAAAAACATCGAATATGTGTTGATCAATGCCTGCGAGTGTGAAAGTTATCTGACCTGTGACCATCGGATGATGATGGAGCACGGAATGGCGATTTTGAACGGTGTTAACCTTCTTGTGAAGGCAGGAGGCGCAAAGAAGGCAGTCATCTGCACCGAGGACAATAAAAAATCCTGCGCAGAGTATCTCCAGCGTTTGATTGGTGAAGAAAGTGTGCCGATTGAGGTGCAGGTGTTCCCGGTGAAGTACCCGGAGGGTGGCGAGCGTCAGCTCATTCAGGCGGCTACCGGCAGGGAACTGGTGGCAGGTGGTCTGCCTGCAGATGCAGGAATCATCGTATCCAATGTGCAGACGGCCAAGGCGATGGCAGATATGGTGTTCGGAAATACGCCTTGTATCTCCAGATGTATTACAGTGACCGGATTGGTGAGAAAGCCCGGAAACTTTCTGGTGCCTCTCGGAACTCAGCTTCGTGAGCTGCTTAAGCAGTGCGGTGGATTGGCAGAATTGGATAATAAGGTCATCTTGGGTGGACCGATGACCGGAACCTGCATCGGTGTTCAGGTGAAATGTGATCAGCTTCCGCAGAGTGTGACAAAGGTCAGCGGCGGATTGATCGTTTTGAAAAATGACGGTTATGAGGAGTCACCCTGTATTCGCTGCGGAGCCTGCATGAAGGTTTGTCCTGCGGGGCTCACTCCCTGGAAGGTTGATTTCGCAATGCGTCATGGCAAGATTGAACTGGCTCATGAGCTTTATGCGACTGAATGTATCGGATGTGGCTGTTGTTCCTATGTGTGCCCTGCAAAGCGTGAAGTAAGTCAGAACACAGTCAAAGCGAGAAACGAAGTGCGCGCGTGGCTTCGGGAGAGGGGGAAGAAGTAATGAAGAGTTATTTAAATCCGCATATCCGTACTCCGAAATCCACGAAAGTGATCATGCGGGACGTCTGTGTCTCTCTGATCCCTGCGTTTATCGGGTCTGTATATTTCTTTGGCGTAGGAGCCTTTTATCTGACCCTTGCCTGCGTGGCGACCTGTGTTGCAGGTGAGTATGCATGGCAGAAATTGAATCACCTGCCCACAACTTTTGATTTCAGTGCGGTGGTGACCGGTATCCTTCTGGCATTCAATCTGTCCTCCAACACGCCGGTGTGGGTGGCAGTGTTAGCCTCTCTGTTTTCAATTATTGTAGTGAAGCAGTGTTTCGGCGGTATCGGAAGCAATTTTGCAAATCCTGCATTGATGGGACGTCTGTTTGTAATGTTTATCTATCCTTCAAAACTGATGAATTATGCTCTTCCAGGTGTGGACGGAACATCCGGAGCGACGGTATTGTCTGCCGTAAAGCACGGAGAGGAAATAGGTTACAGCGTTTGGGATATGTTTGTCGGCAGGATCCCCGGTGCGCTGGGAGAGACGAGCGCGCTTTTGCTCTTGCTTGGATTTGTGTACTTGGCAATCAGAAAGGATCTAAACTGGATTGTCTCGGTTGTCTACATAGGTACGACCACATTGGTGTGCAGCATTGCGGGAGTTGACCCACTGGTATCCCTGTTGGGTGGTGGTCTGATTCTCGGCGGTTGTTATATGCTCACCGATTACACGCTGGCGACGTCACGGATGAATATTGTGATTGCTGTGGTGGCAGGACTTATTACTGCGGTGATCCGTATTTTCAGTCCGACCTACCCGGAAGGGGTGTGCTTCGCAATATTGGCGGTAAATGTATTGCTCTATTATATTGAACAGCTAAAGAAACCGCACATTTACGGTGTGGCTCCGGCAAAAAAGGCGGAGTGATCAAAGAAATGAGGGAAATGTAAACTTTCCCCTCAGAAAAAACTTTACGCCGTGAGTGCGGCAGATTGGAGAATGAGATGGAGAAAGAAAACAGATATCGCGGTGTGGCAACACTGATCATCGTGGTGGCGATTGCGTTTTTCGTGATATTGGAGACCAGACTGTTGGTGGGAGGTTCCGCGTCGGAGCCTAAGCCCGGAGCAAACGGTTACGTGGCCGGAGAGTACGTCGGAACCGCAAACGGAAACAATGGACCAATCAAAGTGAAAGTTGTATTTTCAGAGACAGAGATCGTTTCTGTGGAAGTGATTGAGCATGCAGAGACCGTAGGTATCTGTGAACCTGCAGTGGAAAAAATTCCCGCGGCGATCGTTTCCGCACAGGATTATGAGGTGGACGGTATCAGCGGTGCGACCATGACCTCGGATGGAATTATGAAGGCAGTAAAGAATGCGATGGAACAGGCTTCAAAGTGAGCCGGGAGGAGAAGATGAAGAAAGCGAAATATCCGGTTGAGCCGTTTGCCATTGCGCTTATCATGTTCACCGGGACGATGAAGGAAGCGGCAGTGGTGGGAATTATTCTGATCGTTGCTGCATGCCTTGGCTGTGTGCTTCGAAGTGTGCCGGTCAGCGGAGGACAGTGGACGAATTCCATTCTGACCGGTCTGCTGAGCACGGGCGGGATTTATAGTGCGTTTAAATATGTGGGAATTGAACTGGAAATTGTAACACTGATCGGACTTTTGGTTCTCGGTTTGTTTACGACCAGATATGTATTCCTGATGGGTGGAAAAGAGTCCGCCGATGAGTTGGTTCGCGAGAGTGCGATTGCCTACGGGATGCTGTTGGTGGCAGCATATTTCCGCGAACTTTTTGGAAACGGAAGTGTATTTGATCTTGAGGTGACCGATAGAGGGTTTGTCTCTGCGGCATATTTGAAGCCTGCGTTTGGATTTATTGTGGCGGGAATCGGTTTAGGTATGACAAACCGGATCTTGGGACGTTACTCGGAGGATGAGAGTCTGTGGATGCTGATCCCGATGGTGATTCTGTTCTCACCGTTTGTGTTGTCCGGTGTGCCGGAGATTCTCGGCGGGCTGGTAGGCAGTGCCATCGC
>JAFSBP010000238.1 GCA_017437205.1 Lachnospiraceae bacterium | reverse complement strand
GGCAATGCCCAGATCATAACCGCCCTTGATAACCATGTCACTTAACATCTTCAGGGTCTGCTCCGTCGGGGCAGGCATCATTCCACCGAAATATGCGTCCTTATTCAGGTTGATGGTGTCGATTGTACACCGAGCTGTATGAAAGATAACCTGCAACGGATAAGTGCCTGAACCGTGCATTGTATCGAACAGTACGCGGATTCCACGCTCTCTCAGCGCCTTCATGTCAAGCAGCGCAATGATATCGTCAAGGAATTTGTTGAACGGATTTTTTTGGTAAACAATCCGTCCGTCTGCAACCGCATCATCAAAATTGCAGTATTTCACTTCATCCAATTCGACAATCAGCTCTTCCACCCGTCCGGTAGTCTCTAACGGGGCATCTCTTCCCTCATCGACCACCAGCTTAATACCGTTATAGGTGGACGGATTGTGGCTGGCAGTGATCTCTATGCCAAAATGAAGCCCTCTGTCCTTCACCGTGTGCATGATCAACGGAGTAGGGGCAGACCGATTGAGGAACCAAACGTTGATTCCGTAGGCTACAAGGGTCTCAGCCACCCATTTGGCAGCGCTCTCCGACAGGAAACGTCTGTCATATCCGATGATTATCGGTGTTTCCGCTTTGTTCTGCTCATGGGCCAGTTTAGCAATGCCGGCTGCTACACGCCTGATGTTCTCGCAAATAAAGTCATCTCCGATTACTGCTCTCCAGCCGCCCGTTCCGAATTTGATCATAATATGTTCTCCTTTGCATCCAGAAAAATAAGTTACTCCTCGTATCCGTTCGGATTACCGCTCTGCCATCTCCAAGCGTCCTCGCACATCTCACGGATTCCGTATTTTGCCTCCCAGTGAAGCTCTTTTTTCGCCTTCGCAGGATCTGCGTAGCAGGTAGCAATATCACCGGGGCGTCTGTCCTTTATCACATAAGGAACCTTTGCTCCGGTAGCCGCCTCAAAATTCTTTACCATATCAAGCACGCTATAACCGGTACCTGTGCCCAGATTATAAACCTTAAGTCCCGGATTTTCCTCGATCTTTTTCAGTGCCATCAGATGACCGTTCGCCAAGTCTACCACGTGAATATAATCGCGCACTCCGGTGCCGTCCGGCGTGTCATAATCATTTCCAAACACACCCAGTTCAGGACGCTTTCCTACCGCAACCTGCGTGATATAGGGCATCAGATTGTTCGGAATACCGTTAGGGTTCTCTCCGATCATACCGCTCTTATGTGCTCCGATGGGATTGAAATAACGAAGAAGGATCACATTCCACTCCGGATCTGCCTTCTGCATATCGCCAAGAATCTGCTCCAGCATGGACTTCGTCCAACCATAGGGGTTGGTGCAGGTCCCCTTCGGACACTCCTCAGTGATGGGGATCATTGCAGGATCTCCGTAAACCGTCGCCGAGGATGAAAAGATTATGTTCGTGCATCCATGCTTTCTCATCACATCCACCTGCACCAGTGTTCCGGCAATATTGTTCTGATAATACTCCCAAGGCTTCGCCACGCTCTCTCCCACTGCCTTCAGTCCTGCAAAATGGATGCAGGCAGTAATCTCTTCCTTCTCAAAGATTGCCTCCAATGCCTCCCGATCCAGAATATCCGCCTCATAGAAGGTCACCGGTTTTCCGGTGATCGCACTTACTCTGTCCAATGATTTCTTGCTGGAATTGGACAGATTATCCAGAACAACTACCTCATAACCTGCATTCTGCAGTTCTACTACGGTATGGCTGCCGATATATCCGGCGCCTCCTGTCACTAAAATTGCCATTGTTTTCTCCTTTCACCTCAATACAACTTTCGCTTATTACTTAAGCAATTATTACTTTACCACATTTTTTACTACTTGGCAAAGTAAATCTTCTTTGTCAGTAATATCTGCCACCAGCTTAAACTGATTTCTCGCACGGTCCAGATTATGATGCTCGCGGTGAATCTTGAAATAAGTATCTCCATTCAGATAATCGGTCAGGAAGCGGATACCGCACTCGTATGTCATAAGCTTCACAGAAAGAGGAAGCAGTTCGATCTCCGTCTCAGTCAGAGATTCCTTCACTTCACTCAAATATCCCTTTGCAAACGCCTCAAATGCCTCTACCTC
>JAFSBP010000237.1 GCA_017437205.1 Lachnospiraceae bacterium | reverse complement strand
TGGGCTTTTCCGGCCATCAAAACTTCGCCGTCCACAACCGTGACCAAAGGTTTGATGGAGAGAAGATTTCCCGCCATTGCAACGGTCTTCGATATACGACCGCCTTTTTGGAGATAGGAGAGTGTATCTAATACGGCAAACAGGCGAACATCCTTTTTCTTCTGTTCCAGCACTTCGGCAATTTCAGCAGCGCTTTTTCCTGCATCTTTAAGACGACATGCCAGTTCAACCAACATTCGTGTTCCCAGTGTAGCATTTTCGCTGTCAACCAAGTAAATCTTGTCATATCCGGTTTCCAACGCGGCCAGACGCGCGCTCTGGAATGTGCCGGATAGTTTGCCGGAAATAAAAATGGCAATCACCTCGTCACCGGCTTCTTTTGCCTCATTGAATGCATTGATAAATTCAATGGGACTGGGCTGGCTGGTCGTAGGGTGATTGGGATCGGAGATCAGACGCTCGAAAAATTCTTCATGAGTCATATTTACATCGAAAAATTCTTCCTCACCGAAATAAGTGCGCAATGAGATCACCTTCAAGTCGTAGCGGCGGATCAGTTCCCGATCGACGTCACATCCGGAATCAACCAATATTCGCAGACTCATTTCTGACCTCCTCTTTACATTCATCCATGACATGAAGCATTGACTTCATCGTCTCAATAAACTGGGTACGCTCGCCTTCTGAGAGACGATTTCCCAGAGATGCCATGATTTGTTGAATATAATCACAGCTGATATTGTAATAATGGTAAAAGCGTTCCGTCAGCTGAAGACGGGTTTCACGTTTGTCCGACGGGGAGGGAATCTTGCGGATATACCCTTTCTTCACTAAAGCATTGATGCGATAGGTGGCGTTTGGCAGGGAAATATGAATAAAATTTGCAAACTCGCCGATCGTCGGCATGTTCAACGTATGAATAATTTCTACGGCAAAAGCTTCTGTCGCAGTCAGAGTCGCTTCCCGGTCAGGAATTTCTTTGAAGATTTCCTGATAAAAATGAAGTTTAAAACGATTGTAAACTTCATGAAAAGTATTTTCTATCATTTAACTGCCTCAGACTAATTAAAAAATTTTAACATTAGAATGATAACAGTTATAATAAACATTGTCAAGGCGGGAGCGGCAAACTTTAGAAAGAAATTATTTTTAACTATGTTGCAACTTTTCACAAGATGGAATATAATAATCCTTAAGTGATGAATTTGAGCTGATTAATATAGACGGAGACTTAAGGAGGTAACAGAAAATGGCGAGAGGCGGCGGGTCGAGAGGCGGCAGAGGTTTTTCTTCCGGCGGGTCGAGAGGTGGCAGAGGCTTTTCTATTTCATCAGGCGGCAGAGGCAGATTTTCGTCCGGTGGTTTCAGAGGAAACGGAGGATCGACCGGCAGAAGACCGGAAGGCGGTTCCGGAATTTACATGGGTGGCGATCACAGGCCGGCGAGACCACATCTGATCACTCCCATATTTATCAATACTCCCCGTACACATACACGGACGGTTTATCGTACCGTGGATGGAAACCAAACATCAAACACGGCAGGCAACGGCGGCTGTGCGACCAGTCTTGTCTCATTTGTTGCAATCATCGCCGTTTTATTTATAGTAGTTTGGATTTTCTCCGGTATATCCGGATCAGGCGGGGATAAGGATGATATTGTCAGCAAGATCGAGCGTGATCCCCTTCCTGCTGGTTCTGTAAATGAGACCGGATATTATACGGACAATCTCGGCTGGATACAGAAGTCTACAAAACTGACTGAAGGTATGAAAGCGTTCTATAAAAAGACCGGTGTACAGCCCTATCTATATCTTGCCAGCGAAAAAGAGGTGGAGCAGGCGGGAAGTTTGGAAGCGTTAGCAAATAGCCTATATGATAAGCTGTTTACCGATGAGGCGCATTTTCTGTTTACTTATATAGAAGATAGTAATTACAAGTGGGAGATGCACTTTGTTACCGGAACACAGGCGACTTCGGTGATTGATGCTGAGGCAGAGGAAATCATCTATCAGAAATTTGTCCGGTATTATGATGACACTGATCTAGAAGATGAGGAGTTTTTCTCCAAAGTGTTCGAGGAAGCCGCTGAAGTGATGATGAAGCACGAGACGAATGGTTTTGATGTGGCGAAAGTCGCTCTGTTGGTAGTCGGAGGAGTCGGCATCGTGGGTCTGATTATCTACGCTGTGATTAAGAGTCGAAAGCTGAAATTGAAAGAACAGAAGGAACAGAACGAATTCATTGAGAGAATGAGGAATGTTCCGCTGGAACAATTCGATGATGAAGAGGTAGATAAGGAACTGGAAGAACTGATGAAGAAGTATCAGGACGGCGAATCTAAGTAATCAAATATATCTGTAGGGCAGCGTGATAAACATGTCTGCCCTTTTTAAATATTTTGATTGACGGAATCGCAAATTCGGTTTATAATAGCACATGTGTTTTATGCAGCGGTATCGAAGTGGCCATAACGAGCTTGACTCGAAATCAAGTTGTCCCATTCGGGGCACGTGGGTTCGAATCCCACCCGCTGCGCGAAAAGCCTGAAGGTCTGAATGGATTTTCAGGCTTTTTTTGAAAAGCTTTATAGAAAATTTTGTTCTAGCGATTGACGGACAGCATAATTGCGTTTATAATAGCTACGGGGTTTTAACATTTGGATTTTGGCATGAGAAACAAAAGGAAAAAGCGGTCGAAAGGAGAACTATGCAGGAGAGAATTCGAGTGGTGCTGGATGCCATGGGCGGTGACAACGGATGCGCGGCGATGGTAGACGGTGCGGTACAAGCGGTGAAGGAACATTCTAATGTGGATGTGATCCTGGTTGGTCAGGAGGAAGTTGTTCGTGCCGAGCTTGGCAAGTATACTTATCCCGAGGCGCAGATAACGGTCGTACATGCATCTGAAGTGATCGAGACCGGTGAACCTCCGGTATTGGCGATCAGACGAAAGAAGGATTCTTCCATCGTGGTCGGTCTTAATTTGGTTAAAAAAGGTGAGGCAGATGCGTTTGTCTCAGCGGGAAGTACCGGTGCGGTGCTGGTTGGCGGTCAGTTGATCGTCGGTCGCATTAAGGGCGTGGAGAGACCGCCTTTGGGTGTGCTCATCCCCACGACAAAAGGTGTTTCTCTTCTTGTGGATAACGGAGCGAATGTGGATGCCAGAGCTTCGCATTTGGTACAGTTCGCAAAGATGGGCTCCATCTACATGGAAAATGTGGTCGGAATTAAGAATCCCAGGGTTTCTATCGTCAACGTGGGGGTTGAGGAGGAGAAGGGAAATGCACTGGTGAAAGAGACGTTTCCTTTATTGAAAGAATGTGACGATATTAATTTCACCGGAAACATCGAAGCAAGAGAGATTCCTCACGGAGGTGCGGACGTTATCGTGTGCGAAGGATTTAC
>JAFSBP010000236.1 GCA_017437205.1 Lachnospiraceae bacterium | reverse complement strand
GAATCTACCGAGCAGACGGAAGCACCCTCTTATGATTTCACGTATGAGGCTGTGTATTCCGGCTGCTGGGGAGCTAAAGAGGTAGACAGTGATGGTTTTTTGTTGGTTACCAGCAGAGAAGAGATAGATAACTTCGTAAAACTGGATTCACAATCAAATGAAAAATATAGCAGTGAATGGTTTGAGACACATGCATTGATATGTGTTAAATTTGGTCATTCTTCCTGTGATGTTGCCAGATTGAATCGGATTGAAGTTGGAGAAAAAACAATGGTCATCTATGTTGACGTCGTGCATGATGAAGAATTCTACAAGGAACACGGAAAAGAATATGAGGTTAAAGTTTCTAGTCCGGTATCGGGTGGTCATACAGCGGCCGAGGGTCAGACTGAATTTTTTGTTGAATTTGACAAAGACGGAAAAGAATTTGTCAAAACGCTGAAAGCTGCAATGGTGAAATGGCGTGATTACCCGTATTCAGCGTGGTTGGCAGGGATGATCAATTTGGGGAAGGAAGAACAGTAATCATCATGGTCGATGTGAAATCTGCGGTTATGGCGAGTGAGCGTCATGGCAGAGGCATGGTGCGATTGTGAACAATAGAAAATGCTAAACGGAAGGCGGTTACCATGAAACAAAACCAAAAACTTCTTTTAGTAATCATCCTAGGTATCGTAATATTTTTGAATGTTTTGCTTCTCAGTTGGCTCCTTTCCGACTTCTTCTCCGGTCCGTATGGACCGGAGAAGACAGTCGCTGCGACGGACGGTGGGGAGGAAAACACCGCCGAGGAGGTAACAACAACTGAGGAGACGGGTACCGGGGAGATCACGTTAGAGCCGACTGCTGAAGAGATAACGACGGAAGAACCGTCTACGGAAGCAACCATTGTGGAAGAAAAGAAGATTTCTTTGGAAGAGGCAAAAAGAGTTATCCATACCTTCTCTTGGGGAGAGGGAGAAGACCAGTTAGGCTATAAATCGGACGTGCATGAGAATAAATCAGTGAGAGGTTTTTCCGTGGAAGACGATCAAATTTGCGTATGGGATGATGCGAACCGGCGGATATTGATTTACGAGAATGGAAGCTATTCATCGATTGAGACGGAATATTTCAGTGGAAATAGCGGGATGAGCTATCAGAATGGTTGGGTTGGTCTTTTAGATGAATCAAAAGTACAACTTTATCGAAGTGATCGCAGTAGAGAAATATCCATCAAACTTCCGGCACAGCTCACAAATATGATGAGTACGCCTCAGAAAATTGTCGAAATCGGTGATACCTATGTTGTGTTGGAATTCAAGATGATGACGTCAAACACTCGGATTCAATACCGCTATGACTGGGTGACGGATCAGGTGGAACGGATAACGGATTATAATATTCCTGAGTTTTTTAAGGGAAAAAATGTGGTTGATGTGATTGGTGTTCATGATGACATCGTGTATTATGAAGATACAGAAATGAGAGAAAATGTATTGCTTAACGTTATCGGTCTGAAAACGGAAAATTGTCATCTGTATGTAGAGATAAATCAGACTGATCATCTAAATAAGGCGAAGCAAAACGTCTGGTCTTATCTATCTGAAGACGGCCGTCTCTATATCATGGAATGCTTCAAAGACCGCGTGGAAATCAGCGAGATTAAGTTAACGATAAAATAGTGGAGTAGTTAATCATCATGCAACAGAGAAAATATTTTGAACTCTTCGCCTCCGTAGGTCGAAAGAGTTCACCGGATAAGTATTACCCATACACAGTGGAGAGTCTGCTGGAGGATATGAAGGAGGCGCGCATCCACGGCGCGGCCATTATGTCTAATACGGTGGAACATTATTCCTTTATCTTCGGAAACCGGGAGGCGATCTCCATCGCGGAGGGGCAGCCGCGTCTGGTAAGTATCGCTGCGGTTCCTCCGACGGCGATTCTGGAGAGCGGTGATCCGGCGTATTATGACCGGCTGCTGGATGAGGGAGTGCAGGCATTTGCCGCGCTTCCCAAGGCATTTCACACCTCTCTCCATCCGAAAAGTATGCGGGAGGTCGCCGAGGCATTGATGGCACATCGGCGCCCACTCATTGTGGTAGGGACAGACTCGGAAGGGCGCTTTGAGCAGGCGGCCAGGCTGGCGGAGGAGTACCCGGAATTGCCCATCATCATGCAGGGAACCCACTGGGCTTCGGGGAGACTCTTTTGGGAGGCGATGGAGCGCTGTGAGAATCTGTATTTTGACATCAGCTCCAATCAGATCAATGGAGTGCTAAGGCTGGTGAGGGACCATTTCGGCGCGGAGCGGGCATTGTACAGTTCTGCATGGCCGAATAAATCCATGGGTGCCATGAAGTCCATGATTGAGTATGCAGACCTCTCGGAGAGTGATAAAGATTTGATTGCCCACGGAAATGCCTGCAGGCTCTTAGGGCTGTCTGCTGACGATTTCGCCCTGTACGATGACGCTGACTGCATTTTTGATGAGATTGCGAGGGAGGCGGACGAGGGCCGTCCCATCTCGGTGCCGGTGATCGATGCTCACACCCATATGATCGCGGCGGAGGATAGGACAGTATCCAACCATATGTTGTTTGACACAGACTGTGATGCGATGGTGAGAACCATGGATCGGCTGGGCGTTCAGACGGCGATTACCGCTCCCTTTTCCGGCCTGACCATCGATGGGCGCAAAGGCAATGAGGAGACGCTTTATGCGGCGCAGAAATATCCCGGAAGATTTTTGGGTTACAGTACCTGCAATGTTCGCTACGAGGAGGATCTGAAGGACTGGAAGCGCTATCACGAGGAGTATCCGGAGGTTTTTGTGGGGATAAAGCCCTATTGGGTGTTCCAGAAGTATCAATTGACATCTGAGCTCTGCAAAGAATGGTTTGCCTACGCCAACGAGCACCGTCTGCTTCTGCTGGCGCACTGCGACAGCAACGATGTGATTTTGAATCAGGTGGAACAGTTGAGCCTCGATTATCCTGACATCACCTTCATTCTCGCCCACAGCGGAATGAATTATGCGGTGGCGAGAAAAAATGCGGCTCTTGCCAATAAACGGGACAATGTGGTGCTGGAGATTACCTTTACCTCGGTGGCCAGGGGCATGATTGAGTTTCTGGTGGAGCAGGCCGGCGCCGATAAGATACTGTACGGCTCGGATTTCCCCATGCGTGATCCTGCGCCTCAGCTGGGCTGGGTATGTTACGCAAGGATATCGGTGGAGGATAAGAAAAAGATTCTGGCGGGGAATATTCAGCGGTTGCTGCGGTAGGATAGATGCAGCTTCAGGAAGATGGATAACGGCAGACATAGTTGAGATTTTGTCAATGTAAATTATATTTTTTCGATTTCTTTTTAGAATCATTTGCGATACAATAGATACAAACTTTCGTGGTTCTTTGGGGAGGAAATGGCAATGGAGAGATATATCAATATATTTAAGAACCGTTTTGACCGCGGCTGGTTTAAGCAGCACATCACCGCCCTTTACCGTCTGGAGAGGGGGCAGAAGTCTCCGGGTTATCAGGCAGCCGCAGCTTACGCCCGTGACCTGATGTGTTCTGAGGGGCTTGAGGCAGAGCTGATCGATATCCCCGCGGACGGTGTCACGGTCTATCAGGACAAGCGGATGCCTCTCGGCTGGGATGTGAATGAGATGAGTCTCACCCTTGTTTCTAAGGTCAATGGGATCAAAAATCCGGTGATTGCGGATTATCAGAAGGATTCTCTGTCCTGTGTGAAGCATTCTACGTCGCTTCCGGAGGGCGGAGTTATCACCGAGCTGGTGACGGAAAGCCAGATGAAGGCCGGTGAAGATGTGAAGGGAAAGCTGGTGCTTTTAAACCAGAGTACAAAGGGCGCCCAAAAGGCGATGGAGATGTTTCTGGATCTGGGAGCGATCGGCTGGGTGGCTGACCGCTCGGAGGATCAGCTGGATGCGCCGGATTATCTGGCGTGGGTAAATTCCGCCACGGAGAACGGCTCGTGGAGCGTGCAGAGCGGCCATCGGGATTTTGTGGGCTATCAGATTACACCCCGTGTCGGTTATTATCTGAGAAAGGCCTGTGAGAGTGGTGTGGTGAAGGTTCATGCCCGCTCTGACGGACGCAGATATGAGACGACGCTGCCGGTGGTCAGCGGACTCTTGCGGGGCGAGAGCGAGAAGGAAATCTGGGTGCTCGCCCATCTGTATGAGCCTCTGATCGATGACAATTCCAACGGTGTCATTGGCTGTATCGGTATTTTGAAGGCATTGAAGGAGATGGTTGAGGCCGGAGAACTTCGGCTGAAATATTCTGTCCGCGTGGTGTTTGCGGCGGAGGTGTACGGATTTGCGGCGGCAGCAGAACATTTTGGCGGTGATTTAAGCGCCAGGGCAATCGGTGCGATCAATGTTGACGGTATCCCCGGTGCGCTGGATAAGGCGAAGTATCGCGAGATCAGGGCGAGAAAGGCGCCGGACTGGCCGGGCTTTGCGGGAAATCTCGTGCTGGACGCGGTGTGTGACGCATACATAGAGGAATATCCGAAAACTAAAGTGTTAAAGATGCCTTACAATCTGGGGGATGACTGTACCCTGGGAGACCCGACGGTGGGGCTCCCGACCACATGGGTGCTTCGCGGTCTCTATCCCTGCTTCCACCACAATTCTTTTTTGGATGAGGAGCACATTGATCTGGATGTGTGCATGGAGACGCTGGTGGCCACCGGCTCATGGGTGGGTGCGATGGCGGCACTGACGGCAGACGAGATCCGTACCCTTCTTCCCGGGGCACTTGCGAAGGCAAAGGCGAGCCTGGAAGCGCTGACAAAGGACGAGATTCGTGGAGAGACCGACGCGGTTTTACGCATGGACTATCGGTATCGGCAGGAATATAACCGTATTCTCGACTTGAAGCGGTGGGGAGATATCCCGGAGATCGATGAGGCGGCAGCGGAGCTGGCAACGTGGTATCGCACGGAGCTCGTCGGTCAGATAAATAATCCGGTGCGGCCTATGGTGAAGGGTGCGGAGCTTCCTTTTGCCGGTGGGATTACGGCATCCGGCTGGTACGATTACGCGGAGAATTTTATCTTCGGCCGTGTGGGCAGAGGACTTCCACACGACCAGGTGAAGATTTTGGAGAAACATAAACGAAAGAGTCCCGGATTCTTCTTATATTATACCCCGGCGGAGCTGATGGCTCTGATAGACGGAAAGAAGACCTTCCGCGGGGTGGTGGAGGAGTTTGAGTGGGCAAAGCGGACGGTCCTTTCTGAGGCGGTCATTCGCGATACGCTGCTTACTTTTATCACCTTCGCAGAGAATGGATACCTCACTATGAAGGCGGCGACGGCGGTCACGGTGGCGGAGATCGAGACTGCTTTGCGGGAGCTGGGTGTAAAAGACGGTGAAACCCTGATGGTTCACGCTGAATTGTCTGATCTGGGCTATATTGAAGGCGGTGTGAAGGCGGTGCTTGAGGGCATTGCAGGCGCTGTGGGCGACGAGGGAACCATCCTTGCACCCATCTTCAGCCAGCCTTACCTGATGCAAGGCGGAAAGGTGAACCGTTCTGTGGCATATCGCCCTTACGATATGCGTCCGGACGGAGCCCTTCGGGACAAGACGGTCACTACGGCGGATTTCCCCAGAGAGCTGATGAAAACGCCGGGGGTTTGCCGCTCCGGTCACATTACCCACGAGTGGGCGGCCATCGGTCATGATGCGACTGAGTGCGTGAAGGGACAGGGCTGTCTGGAGGAGCCCTTCGGGGAGACTTCACCGGTGGCAAAGGTGTTGGAGCGTGGCGGCTCGGTGGTGTGCATCGGAAATACGCTGAAAGATAATGTTTTCCTGTCTTATCTGGCGAACCGGTTTGCCGGTGAGGAAACCATGGGAATCGTCAAGTACATTGATGAGAAGGGTGCAGAGCACACCGCACTGATGAACGGGCTGGTGGAGGACGCTTGCGCGGCCTTTGGCGGTGTAGATGCCTTTTATGGGAAGGCGCAGGAGCGCGGGCTGAAGATTGAAGCAAGAGCCTGCGGAATGGGCTGCATTTATCGGATAGAACTTAAAGATTTGTGCGAGATCGGAGCGGAGATGTTCCGCGAAATGATGTAAAGAGCAAAGGAGAGGAAGAACAATGAAGCTTGTGATTATCCGTCACGGAGAGCCGGACTATGAGCATGACAGTCTGACAGAGAAGGGCAGACGAGAAGCAGAATTTTTGGCCGAGCGGCTGGTGAAAACTCCCGCCGACTACTATTATGTTTCACCGCTGGGGCGGGCGAGAGCGACGGCAGCGCCGACCTTAGAGCGCCTAGGCCGCGAGGAGGTTGTTCTTCCCTGGCTGAGAGAATTTGCAGCAAGAGTGGTGCGCCCTGATGACGACGATATCCCCTGGGATCTGATGCCGGGATACTGGACAGGAGAACCCCGCTACTATGACCGTGATCATTGGTATGACACGGCAATCATGCGAAGCGGCGACGTGAAGGGAGAGTACCTGCGGGTGACCGGCGAGCTGGATCAGCTGTTGGCAAAGCACGGCTACGTGCGTAACGGCGGATATTACCGCGCGGTGCGCCCCAACACCGACACCATCGTCCTGTTCTGCCATTTTGCCGTGGAGACGGTGTTCATCAGCCATCTAATGGGTGTGAGCCCTGTTCCCCTCTGGCATGGAACCTGCGCGCAGGCCAGCTCAGTCACAACACTGGTGACGGAAGAGCGGGAGGAAGGTATCGCCTTTTTCCGTATGTTAAACTTTGGGGATGTGTCCCATCTGACGGAGAACGGGGAGGAACCGTCCTTTATGGCGAGATTTTGTGAGGTGTATACGGATTTCAGTCAGCAGCACTGAATGGAGGAATTTAAGATGAAGATAACAGTTCTTGGCGATATTATGTGTGAGCCGCCCATTTTAAAGGCATCAAAGAAGGCGGACGGTGCCTATGATTTTTCCGGTGTATTTGAAAAGGTTCGTCCGATGCTAGACGAGGCGGATTATGTGATCAGTAATTTGGAGTTTCCTCTGGCTGGTGAGGAGACAGGATATTCCGATGGATTTTTCACCTTCAATGCGCCGGATGCCTTTGCGAAAGCGGCGAAGGACGCAGGTGTTGATCTGGTGTCCACGGTCAATAATCACACGCTGGACCGGGGCGCGGACGGAATGCTTCGGACACTTCGTGTGCTCGACGAACTTGGTCTTTCTCACACCGGCAATTTTCTGCCGGAGAAAGGCCGTGAGGAGGCGTATTACTTCGATGTGGACGGCGTGAAGTTTGCGGTGGTGGCTTATACCTACACCACCAACAAGCGACTGCCCGACGGGGATGAGAACTTCCCCTACATCAATTATCTGAGATCGCCGAAGATGCCTACCTATACGCCTGAAGTGCGCAAAAAGATGAAAACCTGGGTAGATAAATGCTTTAAGGGATTGAAGGAAGAGAAGCGTGCAGTGATCAGAAAGTGCGTCGGTCTTCCGAACACCCTTGAGCGCGCCGATGACAATATGGAGATGGATAAGATCAAGCCATTTATGGAGCAATTTGTCAGTGACATTCGCGCGGCAAAGGAAAAGGCGGATTTTGTGATCTGTTATCCTCATGTGGGCGGTCAGTTCAATCCGGAGCCGGGAGAATTCTCGGAGTACGTGGTGAAAGAGGCGTTGAAGGCGGGGGCGGATGCGGTTTTGGCCAGCCATTCGCACATGGTACAGAAGGCATGCTACGTGGATGGAGTGCCCTGTGCCTACTCTCTCGGAAACTTCAGTATGTCTCCAAACTCCACGATTATTGTGAACAAAAATCTGCCGGAGTACGGGCTGGCGATGCACTTATACATGGATGGAAAGACTCTGGAGAAGGTGACCTTTTCCATTTTGAAGGCCG
>JAFSBP010000019.1 GCA_017437205.1 Lachnospiraceae bacterium | reverse complement strand
TGAAGGAAGTAGCAACCGGCATATTCAATGCTGCCTTAACTTCCTTCACCAGCTGCCAGCTGTTGAATGCGTCCATGAAGTTGATATATCCGGGACGTCCGCTCAAAATCTCAATGGGCAGGTCGCTGCCATCATGCATAAAAATCTTAGAGGGCTTTTGATTGGGGTTACATCCGTATTTCAGTGCAAGTTCTTTCATTTTGGTAATCCTCCTAAATGTATTCATTAATTGTAACTGTTCAGACGCGCCATTACAGCAGGTGTTTATTAATCATTCTGTTCTCTACGCTGCCGTCTGCCAGATCAACGAAACGAACATAGAGGGAAATCTTATTGTTCTCATCCAGATTGTTCCAGATCATCTCAGTAAACTCATCAATGCAGTTGGGGATCGCAACGCGCTCAGGCTCGCCCTGGAAGGTGGGGATGGGATCTCCGTTACGCACGTAGGTGTGAATGAAGTGACCCAGACCGTTGAGAGGCGCGTAGGAGTAAGTGAAACGGTTGCAAGCGGTTCCTTCTGCGTCAGCACTCTTCAAGATGCTCATCTGATAGGTGAAGTTTCCGTCTGCGAAGTCCAGCATATCGCTGATACGAGGGGTCCAGTTTGGACCGTCGGGCTCAAACTCACGGCTCGTGAGAGAAACTGAAAAACTCTTGCCCTCCTGAAGGCCATTGTAGATGGTGTCGGTCTGATCACCGTTGGTCACGATCAAGTGGTTGTCCAGCTTGCGGATCGGGTAATAAATAATCAGGGAAGGATCCTTCATCTTGGAAGGATCGAAAGCCTGAGTCTTCATGTTCTCGCCTTCCTCCACGAAGATACGGTTGCGGCTGTTCTCGCTGCGGCCCATGATAAAGTAAGCCACTGCAGCCTTCGTTCCGTCCTCGGTCTTGCCGATCACGATACCGCGACCGGGGTAAGTGTTGTTGCTGAGCAGATCGCTCAACTGATTTACTGCGTAGATGTTCATATTTTCTCCATTCTGCCGCCATTCACGGCATTCACTCGTATATCTTTTTATGCTTAAGCGATAATCTCGCCACTGCTCATTCTTTTGCCTTCGCAATCTCCGCGCATACCTTCTCGGTTGACTCCGGCAGAATGATCCACTCTGCCTGCTCCATCACACGACGCTGCAGAACCTCCGGGGTATCACCCTCTTCGATCTCCACCGCCTTCTGCATGATGATCTTTCCACCGTCGGGTATCTCGTTTACATAATGTACCGTCGCTCCGGTCACCTTCACGCCGTAAGAAAGTGCTGCCTCGTGAACGTGCAGTCCGTACATACCCTTGCCGCAGAAGGAAGGAATCAGTGCAGGATGAATGTTGATGATTCGGTTTGCGAAATGGCTGGTAAATTTCTCGGTGAGGATACTTAAGAATCCGGCCAGCACGATCAGATCAATCTTTCGCTCCTCGAAGAGCTCGATCAGCTTATCCTCGAAGGCTTCCTGACCACCACATTCCTTGCGAAGCACCGTCATGCCTTCGATTCCGTTATTCGCTGCACGGGTGAGCGCATAGGCATCCTTCACATTGGCAACCACAAAAACGATCTCGCCGCTTTTTAGCAGACCGCTCTTCTGCGCATCAATGAGTGCCTGCAGGTTGGTTCCTCCGCCGGACACCAGCACTGCGATTCTTGCTTTTAACATATAATCACACCCTCTTCGGACTCAATGATCTCACCGATCACGTATGCATCGATGTCGTTTGCCTTCAGAACTTCGATTGCCTTGTCCGCCTCTTCCTTGGATACGACAACGCTCATACCAACGCCCATGTTGTAGGTGTTGAACATGTCTCTCTCGGGAATGTTTCCGGTCTTTGCGATTAGATCAAAGATGGGCAGTACCTTAACGGCACTTCTCTCAATCTTCGCACCAAGACCCTTCGGGATACTTCTCGGAATATTCTCGTAGAAACCGCCGCCGGTAATGTGGGAAATTCCCTTCACCGTCACTGCCTCGATCAGTGCCAAAATCGGCTTTACATAGATCTTGGTGGGAGTCAGCAGCGTCTCACCGATGGTCTTTCCGCCCAGCTCCTCGCGGGGAACGTAGAGTTCAGGGTTGTTATTATCAATATCAAACACTTTACGGCACAGGGAGAATCCGTTGGAATGAATACCGGTGGAGGGAAGTGCAATCACAACATCGCCAGCTGCCATCTTTGTGTTATCCAAAATCTTTTTCTTATCTACGATACCAACTGCAAAACCGGCCAGATCGTAATCCTCCACGGGCATCATGCCGGGATGCTCTGCGGTCTCACCGCCGATAAGTGCTGCTCCGGACTGAACACAGCCCTCTGCCACGCCGCCAACAATCTCCGCGATCTTCTCGGGCACGTTCTTTCCACATGCAATATAATCACGGAAGAACAGGGGCTTTGCGCCTACACAGATAATATCGTTTACACACATTGCAACTGCATCGATACCGATGGTGTCATGCTTG
>JAFSBP010000235.1 GCA_017437205.1 Lachnospiraceae bacterium | reverse complement strand
GGAATCAAGGAGGCCAGCGGAAATATGTCCCAGATCGCTGAGCTGGCAGCGCTGGTGGGCGATGAGCTGGATATCTATTCCGGAAACGACGATCAGATCGTCCCCATCCTTTCCCTGGGCGGCAAGGGTGTGATCTCCGTACTGTCGAATATCATGCCGAAGGCAACCCATGACATCTGTCAGATGTTCTTTGATGGCGATGTGACAGGTTCCAGAAGGCTGCAGCTTGAACTGCTTCCTCTGGTGAACGCGCTGTTCTGCGAGGTGAATCCAATCCCCGTGAAGGCAGCGGTGGCAGCAATGGGTTATGGAGAGAATTATCTGCGTCTGCCTCTCACTCCCATGGAGATGACGAACGAGGAGAAGCTTCTTGGTCTGATGAGAGAGCAGAATCTGATCTAAAACATTTGTATAGAAGGTAGAGAATGCGATGAATATATTATTAAACGGAATTTGCGGACATATGGGGCAGGAGGTTGTGAAGCTCTGCAATGCAGGCTATCGCGGTGCAGTACTGGCAGCCGGCGTGGATGCGTTCAGCCAGGGTGGCGAGTCTGTTCCCGTGTACAAAAGCTATGACGAGATGACGTCGGCGGAAGGGATTGATTGTATCGTAGATTTTTCTCATCATACCTGCATTCAGGCAATCATGGATTTTGCCGTGAAGCATCAGGTACCCGCGGTGATTGCGACCACCGGACACACGGAGGAGGAGAAGGCGGTTATATACGCAGCAGCAGAGAAGATTCCCGTGTTCTTTTCGGCAAATATGTCTCTCGGAGTGGCTCTTTTGGTAGAGCTGGCGAAGACAGCAGCGGCAGCGATGCCGGAGGCGGAGATCGAGATTATCGAGAAGCATCATAACCGAAAACTGGATGCGCCCAGCGGAACGGCTCTGATGATCGCAAACGCGCTCTGTGAGGTTCGCCCGGAAGCAACGACCAACTGTGGTCGCAGCGGTCAGGGAAAGCGCACACCTGAGGAAATCGGTATCCATGCGATCCGCATGGGCAATATTGTAGGTGAGCACGAAGTAATCGTGGGCACGCAGAATCAGACAATCACGCTGAAGCACGAGGCACACAGCCGTGCACTGTTTGCGGAGGGGGCGCTTGCTGCGGCAGCATTTTTGGTTAATCAGAAGCCGGGATTATATGATATGAAGAGTTTGGTAACGGGGTGATTGAGGATGAGAATTGGAATTTACGGATATGGAAATTTGGGAAGAGGCGTGGAGTGTGCCGCGAAGTATCATAAGGATGCGGAAGTGGTGGCGGTGTTTACCCGTCGTTCGCCGGAGACAGTGAAGACGGTGCTGGGTGCACCGGTATATTCTGTGGATCGGATTTTAGAATTTAAAGATCGGATCGACGTGATGATCCTTTGTGGAGGCAGTGCTACCGATCTGCCGAAGATGACACCTATGCTCGCTGAGCATTTTAATGTGCTGGACAGCTTTGATACCCATGCGAAGATTCCAGAGCATTTTGCTGCGGTTGATGCGGCAGCTAAGGCTGCCGGCCATGTGGCACTCATTTCGGCTGGCTGGGATCCGGGTCTCTTCTCCATCGCGAGAGCTTATGCGTCCGCGGTGCTTCCGGAAGGTGAGGATTACACCTTTTGGGGAAGAGGTATCAGTCAGGGACATTCCGACGCGATCCGGCGGATCGACGGAGTCTTGGATGCCCGTCAATATACGGTTCCCGTGCCCGCAGCACTCTCTGCGGTGCGCTCAGGAGAGACTCCAAAGCTGACCACCAGAGAGAAACATTTGCGCGAGTGTTATGTGGTAGCGGAGGAGGGGGCTGATCTTGCCCGCATTGAGCAGGAAATCAAGACAATGCCCAACT
>JAFSBP010000234.1 GCA_017437205.1 Lachnospiraceae bacterium | reverse complement strand
AGCGCCCTTGCCCTTCACATCCGCGACGCGAAGATCTGTCTTCCGATGGGACCCAAGATCGCAGTTTTCCATCCCAGCCACGGACAGATCTCGAGGGAGGATTATCCCGCCCGCAAGGCAGCCCTCATCGAAGGCCTGAAGGAGCTTTGTGCTGCGTTTAAGGAGATGGGTATTCAGATTGCAATGGAAAACCTGACTCCTAACCGTCTGGTGGAGACCAGCGCGGAGGCACTGGAGATCGTCGAGGCTGTCGGCGACAACATCGGCATCTGCTTCGACGTCAATCACCTGTTCGCGGAGCCCATCCGCGACTTCATCCGCAACGCCGGAAAACATATTATTACCATGCACGTAACCGACAACGACGGTATCGTGGAGAAACATTGGATCCCCGGTGAGGGCGTGATCGACTGGCAGGAGCTATTCGCTGAACTGGAGAAGATCAACTATGATTCCACCATGATTGCAGAACTGGGTCAGGTGCTCAGCGGGTTCCCGGATTCGGTTCCGAAGCTGGTTGAGGCATGGGAGAAGTTGCATAAGTAAATTTCAACCACAACGTTTATGGGAGGATCGCTACCAGCAATCCTCCCATACTTTTTACTACCTCTATCACTTTTAGGATACTACTCCACCACAATCTCCCCGAAATACTCCGGTCGATGGAAATCAGGCTTCTCTACCTTTACCGGCTGCCACATCCCGTGATGACGGATCTCTCCGCCACACTTATAGAAGTTCGCCTTAATGGTCATTCCCTCTTTAAACTCATAGCCGGGAATATACTTCTCGATCAATGTAAACGGAACGGTATAGTCCACAGTCCAGTGATCGTCGAAAATCTCGGTTTGAATATTCAAGGATTCCACATCTTCAAGTTCCAAGAATTTGGAATCATAGCGATCCTTTCTGAAGGATACGTTCATGGTTCCCAGTGCGTTCACCTCGAAGTTGAAGTAACGGTCGCAAATCTCCGGTGCAAAGTTTACAAACCACTCCACACAGCTATCCACGCAGACTGAGCTGAAATGCTTCGTCTTTTCACGCATGGGATCCGCCTCCGGGATTGTGATATGCATTGTGAAACCGGTCTCGTTCATACCCAGATAAAATCTCACATCCGGGCGATAATCATTGTCATTCCACTGATAAATCAGGGTAAATTCTTTCTTAGTCATCTCTTTCACCTCCGGCCAAGCTTTACTTATCATATTTTATCTCAGTTCATTTAGCAGTGCAGTTCCCTCTTCGATGATCAGCTCGGCCACTCCCGCCTTAAAGCTGGAGCTTCCTGCCTCATAGCCGCCCTCATCGTAGGCCTCTTTCATCGGGAAATATCCCTGCTTTCCGTTGGTATTGCAGGTGGGGATCACCAAATCCCAGCCCTCTGTAGCCTTCAGCGCCCGTCCCACTCCGGTGAACGGCTCTCCGGGAATACCAAGCATCACCACGCCTCCGATAGCGATACCTGACAGTTCCATGAGAAAGCTCTCCGGGCCGTGTTCTAGCCGAAGCATTCTGGCCGCCTTCGCAACCACGGTAGTCAGCATCATTCCGGTGTAGGGAAGTTCTTCATCTCTTCCGGTCAAGTGAAGTTCGTTTATCCGCCGCGCCTCGGGCAGTTCCTCTGCTGTCGGCAGGTTTGCAGGAACCGAAATCCGTCTCTGGCAGTAACGGATGGAATCCACATCCACATACTTTACCTTGTCAAACGCCTGCAGCACACCACCGGTCACTACACGTCCCATATACCTCGCGTGATCATAGCCCCTGGACACATCATCGAAGTCCATGAACATACCGTTTAAGTCGCCATCTTTGGTGTGAACCTTCACGTGGTTTACATCGCCCTGCGCTCCGTTGAAAAAGATGCATTTGGTATCATCCAATACCTTTTCTACCGTCTTTCTCACGAATCCGGGCCAGTCCGCACTGATCTTGCAGCCACCCACCGTGTCGGGGTGATCCGCAAAGTTCACCAGTACCAGCGTGTCCGCGCCCTCGCGGTCAAAACGAATCACACTGACTCTCTCGTCCACCTCACCGATGGGTGCAACGATATCCGGGTTATTCACACCGGGGTTGGTGCGAACGCTTCCGTCCTTCATGCGGAACCGCCGGATAAAGGCAATGTCAGGAGCCTGACCGATCCCCCAGCCCATCTTCGCCGGTTTCAGATCATCAAGCGCCAGTCTGGTCACATCCGCGATTTTGCGGCGCACCATCTGATAATACTCCCGCTCCAACTCATCCTCCGACTGAAGCACCAAAAACGGGCCCGTATGGGTGTGAGTCGCATGGATATAGATTGCCTCCATCGGAAGCCCTGTCACCTCAGCGATATGCTCCCGGAAATCCGTGGTGATTTCTCTCATCATTCCCACATGATCCACACTGAGAAGCACCACGCGTTCCTCTCCACAGGAGAGTGCCAACGCATTGATCTCCAGATCATCCAGCACTCCATCGGCCACACGGGTCTGATAGTACCCTGCAAGACCGATGCCCAGCATCGGGGTAATGTTTACGCGCGCAAACCCCGCATTTAACGTGTTCATCTCTATTTCCCTCCATTATTTCAATGCATACGCTTTATCTCTCCAATACGCTCGCAGCCGCTTCCAGCGCAATTCGGTATTCTTCCTCAGTTACTTCCGTATCAAAACGGTCAAATTTCACGTTTCGCACATCATTGCCGGTGATGTATCCGTACCACACCAGCGACAAAATAAATCTACCCAGCCCAAGACCTGCGTGGAAGGTATCCCGATGCACTTTCTCCGCACCGTGATGAAGGGCATACTGCAACGCCTCACCACAGGGGATAATACCATCCGCATCAATCTTTCTCGCCGCCTTGTCGTAGCAGCGCTTTACCTCTGCAAACATCTCGTCGTAGGTCTCAAAACCATGGTTTGCGATACGCTCACTGCCGGTCTCGTAGGCCCATGTCTGATGAATCAGGATTTTCGCCTTCGGACACATAGAGCGCACATAATCCGCCAATTCCTCTATGTAGGGAAAGTAGGAATCTTCCTGATAGGAGAAATGACTGGCCTGCTGAAGTGTGATCACATCCCAATTTCGGTTGGTCAACGCCTCGTCAATGCTCATGGCGAATCCTTCAATATGATGACCGTCCGCCTGCAGCGTGTAATCCCTGCGGTCACCGACCATATTGCGGAAATGGCGCTCCAGCGGACATCCTCCGATATACAGATTCACCGTCTCCATGGGCACGCCCTCGCTCTTCGCCAGCTCGTGAAGATATCTCTGCGCATCCTGGCTGAAGCTGTTTCCGATGGACAGAACATTAATTATTTTCATTGCGAACGTCCTCCTGCGCTAAAAATGCGCAAACCTTTTCCACCAACATCAGAGAGCCGTCCTCGAATCTGGCCTTGTTGCAGTGCTTTCCGGGCAGCTCCTCTATGCACACAAACGCCTCCGGCATCACGTGCTTAAAGGACGCGTAAATCAGCTTCGTCTCCTCCGGACGACACTTCATATCGTCGGAATAGTAGAACAGTAACAGCGGACGGATCTTCAGCCCCTCCCGGATAAAATAGATGGGCGCATGCTCATCAATCCGCTCCAGTCTGCTGTCAAAGCCCAGCTCTCTGAGCACATTAAAATGGCAGAACTGCTGTGCACTGTTGGAAATATACGCCTTGATCTGCTCCTGCTTTACTCCCACCGCATCAAGATAACGGTGATCCATACAGAGCATCATCGTCATGTATGCGCCGGCAGATGTTCCGCCGACATAAACAGTCCCGTTCCCGCCGTACTCTTTGATATGGTTCAATATGTAAGCCACCGATGCAGCGCCGTCCTCAAGAAAATCCGGGAACTTCGCGTCCGGATACATGCGGTATTCCACGGAAACAAATCCGTATCCTTTCTCCACAAAGGGCTGCGCATATACATTTGACTTCCGGCTGCCATGCTCAAGCCCGCCGCCATGAAACCAGACAATCGTCTCAAACCCCTCCTGATCAGGCAGGTACATATCCAACAGCTGCATTGAACTTCCATTTTCTACATAAGACAAATCAAAATATGTTCTCATTTTTTATTCCTTTCATACTTGAAAAGAGGGGGAAGGATCCCCCTCGTAACATCATTATGCCTTCTGTTCTGCTTTCTTGTCAAGCTGATAATTGCGCCAGTAGAGCAAAAGATCGGTGCCTACCATGATCAGATTCAGCACATAGAAGAACAGTACGTACCACTTAAAGTGTTCCGCAGTCAGCTTGGAAATAATTCCGCAAATGTAACCAAAGAAAATGAGTACCAGAAATGCCAGGCTCTTTCCCTTTGTGGTGCGCGCACGGTATGACTTCATTACATTGAGCGGCCAAGATGCGCCAAAACTTACAACCATGATAATTTCAAGAATTTCAGACATATTTTTTTCCTCCGTAGGTAAATGTTTTTCTTGATTTTACCACGGCTATACTATGTTGTAAAATATATACTTTTTTATAGTTGCTATTTATTCTAATATATAGTAAAATAGACAGGGATAATGTTTTACCTACGCAGCACAGACATCATCGGAATCTCATAACCCCGACAGGAGGCACCCTCTATGGAACTTCTTCAACTGCGATACTTCTATGACAGCGCAAAGACGGAAAATTTTTCCCACACCGCGGAAAAATATATTGTCTCTCCCTCTTCTGTCTCGATTTCCATTAAAAAGCTGGAAACAGAGCTTGGATGTGCCCTGTTCGACCGGGAGGGAAACAGACTTCGCCTGAACAGTAACGGGCGCATCCTGCAGAAAGCATTGATGACAGCACTCCCGGCTCTCGATCAGGCGGTGGAGATCATCACTCATCCGATGTCTGAGCAGTACGGAGATATCCGGATGCTGGTTCGCAGCGAGCGAAGAAATATCTTGAACTATATATATCAGTTTAAACAGGCGAATCCTCAGGTCTTTTTTCATATCTCCCACGATTTTAACACGGAAGACCTCTCGGCCTATGATTTTATCATTGATGAACAGACTACCCGGTACGGCAACTTCTCCGTCCGCCCGATCATCAAGGAGCCGATCCGCCTGGCTGCCTCCAGACAGAATCCACTCTCTGAGCGGACACTTCTGTTGGAAGATTTGAAAAATCAGACCTTCATCAGCATGTGAGAGGGCAGTTCTCTGAACCGTATCACCGTGGATACCTGCAAAAAGGCAGGATTTAACCCGGATATCATGATTGAGAGCGATGACCCCCACTATATCCAAAAGTGCATTGAAATCAATATGGGCATTGCCTTTATTCCCGAATTCTCCTGGCAGGGAGAACTGGGTGAGAACACAGTTTTTCTGGATGTAGCAGATTTCGAACTGACCCGGATCACCTGCATCTATAAAAATCAGCAAAAGGGGATTTCTGCCGCGGCAAACGCTTTTTACCGCGGATTGACCGACAAATTTAATCTGGGAGGTTCTTATGTCCGGTTACTTTAACCACAAAGATTTGATTTACACCGTTTACAAGGAAAAAAGCATCTCAAAGGCGGCGCAAAAGCTCTTCATCTCCCAACCATCCCTGAGTGTGATGATTCAGAAGATTGAACATGAGGTGGGCACGCCTTTGTTCGACCGTACCTGCAAGCCGCTTCGCATGACGGAGGCCGGTCTGGAGTACATCAAGGCAGCCGAAGAAATCACGCATATTGAAAAGTCCTTTGAAAATTACCTGAACGCCTACCGGGGTCTGGAGACCGGTTCGCTCACCATCGGCAGCAACCAGCTATTGTCCTCCCTCGTTTTGCCCAAATACATTTCCGGTTTTATCGAGCGCTATCCCCGGATCAATCTTCATCTGGTGGACGACAATTCGACGGTGTTAAAAAATATGATCACCTCAGGTCAATTGGATCTGGTCATTGACAATCATCCGCTGGACAGTGAACTGTTCGAGCAGCGTTTTCTCCGCAAAGAGCAGCTGCTTCTGGCGGTTCCCGCCTCCTTCCCCCACAACGAGGGCTTGGAAGGCTGCCAGCTCACAAAAGAAGACATTTTAAATAACCGTCATCAGGCACCGGACTGCCCGTCCGTTTCCCTTGACCGGTTTTCTGATGTTCCCTTTGTCACCATGACCAAGGAAAACGACACCCGCGCGCGCATCGATAATATCCTGCACGAGTCAGGTATCAAGCCAAAGACTATTCTGGAGATCGACCGTCTGGTCACACTCTATAGCTTTGTTGAGATGGGCACCGCGGCATCCATTGTCAGCGATACACTGGTGCAATTCCTGCAGGCGGATCACCGCAGGGTATTATTTTACCGGTTGGATTCACCTCATGCATTCAGAGAAATCTACATCTCCTATAAGCGCAACCGATACTATTCAAAGGCAATGGAAGCGTTTGCAGAATTGGTAGCGGAAGGGATGGGGGTGGATTAATTTCTTAACCCCCACATTAGCCCCTTTTGTCAATCAGGGGGTTAATATGGGGGATAGAAGCCAACTACTATAGAATCAACCTTATTTTGTCATATCAAACCGGAACACTTCTTAACGGAGCGTCCGGAAACCGGGCAATGAAGCAATCCATCGTGTCCAACTTCAATTCCTCCAACAGATATGGTTCTTCCATCATGAAACTCCAAAATAAATCTATCGCCAAGACCACCCCATTGGAATTTCAAAGTCCCGAGCATATTCATTGTGCGTAACACGGATTAGTATATCTACAAGTTCTTCTATCTCCGCTTCAGTCATATCATGTATCACTCCAAACATACCATCAACAACCTGAATACGCTTAATTTCTTCCCTTTTTAGG
Organism: Lachnospiraceae bacterium; assembly: GCA_017437205.1. GTDB lineage: Bacteria > Bacillota > Clostridia > Lachnospirales > Lachnospiraceae > RGIG423. Next base: position 2,310 of record JAFSBP010000234.1, on the reverse strand, counting down.
TCTTTAAATAGCTGAATAGTTACATGTCTGTCTGCAAAAACAAGTAAAACACAGAGCGATATCAGAACTGCGCCATTCTGTCTTTTCTATATCGTTGTCTCATTATTCGTATCAAAGACGATTACTTCTATCATTCTAACACCGCTTTCTGTTAGCCAAAGTACAAACGTCCAAACTCTTTTGGCGTATGGAATACAGATTTACCCTGACGAGTAATAGGGTTCCATGCCAAGTAATGGGGCTTGGAGACCATATTTGCGCACTTATAGAAATTGGCTCGGATAGTTTTTCCCGGTACCGGTGAAAACTCAGGAAAGAACCGGCGGATAAAGGTGTAGGGAATTTGATATGTAATTTCCCAACCATCTGCTGTAAAATTCACCTGAGTACAGAATAATTTCTGCTGTTCGCCTTCCTCCGAAAGCACTATCCTGGACAGATTATCGACACTAGTGCCAAAGCCCAAATAAAGGGTGGTGTTTGGATTGAACTCCAAATTAAAATATCTAAAATCATCTTCTTTCGGACAGAAGAAAAATTCCAGACAGCTGTCATTGCATGGCATCGCCAAAAAACCATGCTCTTCCCGGCGAATCTCTGTCTCTTGAGTACACAACCGCAGATAGAGCGCTTGATCATCATAGCAAATCTGCGCTGATGCCGTTACTTCTGTGTGTGTAGTCTTAATACACTCGTCAATCGCAATTATAGGAATGATGCTCCAATCAGGAGCACCTGATATACGGGTAATCACTGCTTCTTTCATCATCTGACCTCACTTTTTCTCCTTTTAAATTGCCATTAATACTTGCTTTACCTCACCATCGAGCTTTCTTCCATACTCACACAGTTCAAACGCTTCCGCATAACGTATTTTTGCACCTCGTTCTTCTCCGTAACGCCTAATCAACTCTTTTCGAAATCTTGCAGCTGTTTTTGCAAAACGCACACTATAACCACGCGAAGCTGCCATAATTTCTTCATCTGTGGTACTTTCCGTAATCTCCATTCCCTTTAGCCACTCGAATCTTTCTTGCTCATTTTCAGGCACTTCTTGCTCATTGGTATATGGTAACCACTCATACACTTGCGAAATATTGGTGTGCGCAATTCGCAATTTCGTATCGATTTCACTATCCATATCAAACACTAAGTCCGCTTGGAACTCCGGATTTTTAAATGCGTCTTCGTTATACATAATTACAGGCATTCTGCGCATCGCCGGCACATCCGGACACTCATGGGGAACCGTAAGCATATAGGAGGCATCTTGTACAAGTATACCGACTGCCCGATGGTCTGCATGATAATCATTTTGCCTATGCGATATCACTAAATCCGGTGAAAATTCACGTATGTAACGGATTAATTTTCTTCGCGTTTCTAAATCTGCCACCAACGTACAATCATCAATATCCCACACATCATACTTAATCCCCAGTAACTCAGCTACAGCCGCTGACTCTCCGGCACGTCTTTTTACAGTTTCCTCCGGTGTCATAATATGATGACCGCCACAGCCATTGCACATGGAAAGAAAGCGCACCTCGTGACCCAATCGTACCAGCTTATGTGCCAATCCTCCACAACGAAATTCATTGTCATCTTGGTGTGCCCCTATCATTAAGACCTTCATCATCCTATTCTCCTCTCACGCTTCTCTCAGTATCATTTTTCGTTTTAATTATATATCTTTTCAATAAAATTTATAATTGGAGTCGGGTCGTCTAAACCATGTGGATGATGCCCGCAGCCTTTTTTTACGATTGTTTTTAATGTTCCGCCATGCACTTTATAATACTCCTCTAATACTTTGCCGTTCTCTTCATAAATAACCACGTCATCCGCATCTCCATAAAGCATAATGATCGGAATATGGTTATCAATCAGATGATCCATATGATCGATAGGACTTTCCCGGAAATTTACAACGGTGGATTCATTCAAATTATAGGTTTCGAGAAGCTCTTCCCGTATTCTGTCTACACCAATTTTCCTCAGACCAAGTCCTGCCATGCTTAACAGATTCAGTGCAGGGGCATCAAGATACAAAACAGCTGCTAGCTCGGGATATCTCTGTGCAAACCGTGCCGCCTGCATACCACCTGCACTTAACCCCTCTAAAATACACCTCTTTGAAGCTGAAAGCTTCTCTGCGCAATACTGCACAAAATCAGCCATAATCTCTATATCATCGTCAGGAGCCCAGCGGGATCTATGTGTTATATGAATCAAATAATAACCTTTTTTAAGCATTGCAATATCAAACGTCGGAAATGCTTTTAAGTATTCTGTTTTCAAGAGCATTTT
>JAFSBP010000233.1 GCA_017437205.1 Lachnospiraceae bacterium | reverse complement strand
TCACTTTCATTCCAACGGATAATATAATCGTCAATCTCCTCGAAGGCGATTTCTCCCTTCAGATAACGCTCCTTAAATTTCATGATTTACCCTCTCTTTAACAGTTCCAAAACTGCCGCTACCTGCTCCTGAATATGGCTGCGGATTGCGTCTCGCGCACGAACCGGATCTCGCTCCTCCAGTGCGCGAATAATCAGCTCATGTTCTTTGACCAGTTCTTCGCGCTTACTTCTGTCCTTAATATGTTCCAGGCGATAGCGGTACATCTGCTCGCGAAGCGCATTCACCATCTGGCTGAGGCGCTCATTTCCGGTCGCATTGTAGATCACCAGATGGAATTTTTCATCCGCGTCGGCAATCGCAGTAATATCATCACTGCCGATTACCTGCATAAACTGACGATTCACCCGCTTCAGCTCCCCGAGTTGCTCCGCACTCATCCGCTCACAGGCCAATGTTCCTGCAAGTTCCTCCAGGGCAGACCGCACCTCCAACACATCGCGCAGATGCTTTTCGGAAATCTGCGCCACCTCAGCGCCTTTTCTCGGAATCATCTTCACTAGGCCTTCCAGTTCCAGCATACGTATCGCCTCACGCACCGGAGTTCGGCTCACACCCAGCTGATTCGCCAGCTGAATCTCCATCAGCCGCTGTCCCGGTTTCAGGTCTCCGCGCAAAATCGCTCCCCGCAACGTCTTAAACACCACGTCCCGCAGGGGAAGATAATCATCCATTGCAATCTTCAGTTCGTTCTCCATGAAATAACCTCCGTTCTTTATCGTCAGGTCAGGGGGACTTTCTAGTCCCACCCGGCATCGGTATATCACACCGGTTTTGTCACAAAAATCTGTGCCGCCAGCCCGGTTTTTTTCACTTTATCTGCTGCTGCCCACGCCTGCTTTTCCGATTTAAAAATCGCAAACACGGTCGGTCCGCTTCCACTCATCAGCACACCGTCCGCTCCCAGCCGTTTAAATTCCTCCTTCAAATCGCCTACCACCGGAAAATGAGGGATCGCCGCTGTCTCCAATACATTGCCCAACCGGTCAATGACACCGTCCAGATTATTCTCCCCGATCGCGGCACACATTCCTGCAATATCCGGATGCGCCTCCAATTCATTCACACGAAGCTGTTTGAACACAAAGGGAGTAGAAACACTCACCGCCGGCTTCGCCACCACAAGGTGACACTCAGGCATGGGCGAAAGCGGGGTCAGTATCTCTCCGATTCCTTCCGCAAGCGCCGTTCCTCCGAGCAGGCAGTAAGGCACATCGGCACCCAGCTTTACTCCGCGAACCTGAAGTTCGTGAAGGTTTAACCCAAGTTCAAACAACTCATTGATCCCGTGAAGGGTCGCCGCGCAATCGCTGCTGCCGCCGGCCATCCCCGCGGCCACCGGAATCCTCTTTTTCAAGGTAATCTTTACACCTTTTTTTATTCCGAATTCATTCATCAAAAGTTCCGCCGCCCGCCAGACCAGATTCTTCCGATCGGAGGGAACCGGCTGTGCCTCGCCTGCGTTCAGAAAATCATCCGGTGGCTCCGTCCAACCGTCTTTCGACCACTCGACGTAAAGCTCAATTCCGGGAGTCTCTTTTACCGCAAACGTCAATTCATCACAGATATCCACGGTCTGCATCACCATCGCCAATTCATGATAACCATCCGCGCGTTTCTTTAACGCATCCAGACCGAGATTGATCTTTGCATAAGCCTTTCTCGTCAGTTGATCCATGACTTTCTTCCCTCCCGACAGTATTATTGTTCACCAAAAGCACTTTGTATACAAAATATATTATACCGCATTTTTCAATTTTTGCAATAAAATTTTTCACTTTATTTACAGAATACAATAATAAACACAAAATCCACACAAAAAGTGCCGACAACCGACGATTTCATACGTCGATGCCTGCACTTTTCTCTTCTCCGTTATTTTAACCCCAGCCTCCTCTTCCTCTTATCGGGCATTCCGGTCACCGCTGTCTCTGCGCGAAGTCTACCTCTTCGCTGACAATTTCGGATTGTCTCATCCAGCTGTTTGAACTGTTCTTCCTGCCACTCCTCGCGCTCGCGGTCCAGATAATTGATCTCCTTAATCACTCTCCTGCTCACCCGCTCGGTGATCTCATCACTCATTTTTTCATATCCCGCACTCATTACATCCGACAGTATATCGGACATCAGCAGTCTGAATTCCTGAAGCTTAGGCGACTCAGGCACACCATTTTCCGGCTTGTCCGCCAAGATGACCGGTGCTCCGGCTTTCATCTCCTCCATGGGCGTAATCTCCGGGGACGGAAATCCCTGCGGTAGAACGATATCTCCCATATTTGGCTTGTCCGATTGCTCGGGGACTACCACTTCCTCCTCAGGTTCGATGAGGCTTTTCTTTTCCATCCCATCAAGCCACTGCTTAATCTCCTTCAACTGATATCCTTTCTGCTTTAACTCCTTGATTGTGCGGAATATATCCAGTTGAACCTCCGTATAATAGCGATGACCGAGATCATTCCTTGGTATCTTTAATGCAAGCTCCTCCTCCCAGTACCGTAACACATGAGACTCCTCATCCACTAACCGTGAAGCCTCCGAAATCAAATAATGGGACACCTATATTCTCTCCTTTACCCTTTCTTGCGAGGGCTATACAGCGCTCTGCCTTTGGTTAAAGTATAACAGAGGGTAAAGGGCTTGGCTATCCTAAAGTTATCGTCATATTTGGGCTTCATCCAACGGGATTCGACAATTCTGCTTTAAGTTATTTTGCGCTGTGCTTATTGACCTTACGATTGGCAGCTTTACTCTCTTTTTTCTTCACACTGTAGCCGAAAGTTCCCAACTTCTCTCCCAAGGTATAGTAAGTTCCGTGACAGTAAGCGATAGGGTCAGCGTCAATCAGGCTGAATTTCCCCTTTTCATCCATGTATTTCTCGTCTGCATGGACAGCTACCACCTCCGCCATAAACATATCGTGGGAGCCGAGGGGCTTTACCTCAGTGACGCGGCACTCAATGTTCACCGGGCTCTCACCGATCATCGGAGCGTTGATGACACTGGCCTCTTCCTTCGTCAGGTTCATCTCTTTAAATTTGTCCACGTCCCGACCGCTCTTTACTCCACAATAATCGGTGGCGCGGGCCAACGCCTTCGTGGTCAGATTGATCACAAATTCTCCGCTCTCCTTGATCAGGTCGTAGGAATAGCGCTCCTTGCGGATGGACACATAGGTCATCGCAGGGTCGGAGCAGATAGTTCCGGTCCAACCAATCGTAATAATATTGTCCTTTCCGTCCTTGCCGCGGCAGGATACCATCACTGCAGGCAATGGATAAAGCGAATTTCCGGGTTTCCAAGTTTGTTTTGCCATTTTTGTCTCCTTACTATCACAAGATAAACCGCAGACTGCCCGGAATTAGTTTCCGGGCAGTTCTGCACTGGTAAATTTCAAGTATTCTGCCAACCATACTAGGTTTACGGTTCCCACGGGGCCGTTTCTCTGCTTGGCGATGATAATCTCGGTGATACCCTTGTCGGTGGTATCTTTATTATAATATTCGTCACGGTAAATGAACATTACCAAATCGGCATCCTGCTCAATTGATCCCGACTCACGCAAATCCGAAAGCATAGGACGTTTGTCGGTACGGCTCTCCACCGCACGGCTTAACTGTGACAGTGCGATAACCGGACAGTTCATCTCTCTGGCCAATGCCTTTAGGGAACGGGAGATTTCCGCAACCTCCTGCTGACGGTTGTCCTGATTTTTCTTGCTTCCGGTCATCAACTGTAAATAGTCAATGATGACCAGATCAAGTCCCTGCTCCAATTTAAATTTGCGGCACTTGCTGCGCAGTTCACTGATGGAGATACCGGGGGTATCGTCGATCATCAGCTTTGAATTTCCGATGACACCGACACTCTCGATCAGCTTATCCCAGTCGTCGTCAGACAGATTTCCGGTACGCAAGTTTTGGGAATTCACACGGGACTCCTGTGCAAACAGACGGTTTACCAGCTGTTCCTTTGACATCTCAAGGCTGAAAATCGCCACAGAAAGGTTCTTTTTAAATGCAACATGCTGCGCAATGTTCAACACAAATGCCGTCTTTCCCATGGAAGGACGGGCCGCGATCAGGATCATGTCGGAGGGCTGGAAGCCACTGGTCTTATAGTCCAGATCGATGAATCCGCTGGGCACACCGGTGATGGGACTCTTATTTTTCGCTGCCGCCTCGATTTTTCCAAGCACATCCAAAGCAATCTGGCGGATGGGCACATTCTCGGTGGCATTACTGTCCTTTAACAGATTGAACACCTTCGTCTCGGTGTCACCGAGAATCTCGTCCACACTCTGTGTTCCGGCGTAGCACTCATTGATGATCTGCTCATTGGTCTGGATCAGGCGACGCAGTACTGCCTTATCATGAACAATCTGAGCATATGACTTTACATTCGCGGAGGTGGGAACCGCATTCAACAGTTCGCGCACCATCTCTATACTATACACCTCGGGAGCGACATTCTTCTCCTTCAGGCGATCCTGCAGGGTGACCAGATCCACCGGCCTGCCTTCATTGTGCAGTTCCGCCATCGCCTCAAACATGACTCCATATTGATGATAATAAAAATCTTCGGGATGCAGGATCTCTGTAGCGGACAAAATCGCCTCACGATCCATGAGCATAGCTCCGATCACTGACTGCTCTGCCTCCACACTGCTTGGCATCACCCGTTTAATTATCGCCTCATCCATAGGGGCTCCTCTCTGGAAGTCTAAACCCGGCGCGGTCTGTTGTCCCACGCCCGCAAACTCTTTTCTCAAATTCGTAATATCAATGATTATTTTCCGGAAACGTGTACCTTCAACGTCGCGGTCACATCGCGGTGCAAACGAATAGATACATTGTGCACGCCGAGAGTCTTAATTGGCTCATCCAGCACGATCTTTTTCTTGTCCAATTCAAGGCCGAGCTGTGCCTTCGCCGCCACAGCAATCTCCTTGGAGGATACGGAACCGAATACTTTTCCCTCCACGCCGCTCTTTACTGCCAGCTCAACGGTTTTTTCTGCCAAGTCTGCAGCCAAAGCCTTCGCCGCCTCCAGCTGCTCCTTTGCCACCTTATCCGCATGAGCCTTCTGAAGCTTTAAGTTATTTAAGTTTACCGCATTCGCCTCCACACCCAGCTTCTTCGGCAGAATACAGTTTCTCGCATATCCGTCGCTGACCTCAACGGTCTGCCCCTTTTTTCCCAATGACTTTACGTCTTCCAACAATACGACTTTCATCTTAAATTTCCCCTTTTTCTTTCATTTTCATAATCGTCTCCTTCACAAGCTCCTTCGCCTGCTCCGGTGTATGGTTTTTAAGCTGTGCTCCGGCTGCGCTCAAATGTCCGCCGCCGCCCAAACGTTCCATAATAATCTGTACATTTACTTCATCAATGGAACGTGCACTGATATAAATCAAATTCTGATATTCGCAAAGTACGATCGCTGCCTTCACGCCCACTACATTGAGCAGATCATTCGCTGCCTGCGCGCTGATGATCGTAGGGCTCTCCAATCCGTCCGCCGGACAAATACTGATCGCAAAACCGTCTTCAAACAGTTCCGCGCTGCTGATCGTTCTCGCCTTCGCCTGAGTATCCTCCATATTATCCCTGAACAGTTTGCGCACACGGGTAATGTCCGCTCCGTTTCGTCTTAAGAACGCTGCAGCCTCAAAGGTACGCACACCGGTCTTGTTCAGGAAATTATTGGTATCCACCATCATTCCGGCGTACATTGCATCCGCCTCGATGGGTCTTAGCTTGATACCGCCGCCAATGTACTGCAAAATCTCCGCCACCATCTCACAGGCAGAGGATGCATACGGCTCAACATAGGACAACACTGCATTTTCCACACTGTCCGTCATCTGACGGTGATGGTCGATCACCACCACGCTGGGAATCCATTCGAACAGGTTCGGACACTCAGCATATCCCGGACGGTTCACATCTACCAATACCAACAGTGTATTCTCATCCGCAAGCTCAGCCGCCTGCGTCTCATTAATCAAAATCTCCTCCGGATAGTCCGGATTATTTAAGAAGCGCTCCACCGTAGGACGCACGGAAGGAGGAATTTCATTCACAATAATGTGAGCCTCCTTGTCCAAAACAGTTGCAATCTTAAACACACCGATCGCCGCACCGAACGCATCGATATCCATCATGCGGTGTCCCATAATCATAATGCGCTCACGGCTTCCGATAATTTCCTCCAGCGCATGTGCCTTCACACGAGCCTTCACGCGGGTACTCTTTCCGGTCTGTTCGCTCTTTCCACCGAAGAACGTAACCGTCTCGCCGTCCTTTACCACCGCCTGATCACCGCCGCGGCCAAGAGCCATATCGATCGCTGCTCTCGCGAACTCGTAGTTTTCCAGCAGACTCTCACCTCCGAGTCCCATACCGATACTCAAGGTGGCCGCCATATCGTTTCCGATATTTACCGCTTTCGCCTCATTTAATAGAGGAAATTTTGCTTCTGTCAATTTCTGTAACTGCTCTTTATGAAGCACTACAAAATATTTATCTGCCTCAGTTTTGCGCACAATGCCGCCGACACTTAAAATGGCTTTGTTTATCCTTCGGTCAATGAGTGCAACCAAAAGTGAACGTCTGACTTCCTCAACACCCTGTAAAAGTTCATCGTAATTGTCCAGATAAATCAGACCGACAACGTTTTTCTTTCGTTCCAATTCCTGCTCATATTCCACACGGTAGGTCTCATCGTGAAGGCAGGCAAACACCAGTTTAAGACCTGCCAATTCCGCATTCTGTGCAGGAACAGGCGTCGCTTCGCTTTCCAGACTCTGGTTCGCCAAAAGCTCAGCCGCCTCGGAATACATCATGTGTACGTCCATGCGATAATGGCGGTTATTGTAGCTTACCGGGTAGGACGCCGGCTTATAGACAGGGAACACCCTTTTCTTTTTCAATTCCGGGAACACATCCTTCAGCTTTCTTCCGGTGTGTTTGCCCACGGTATCGCGAAATGCGGGATTCATCCAAAGAATCTCACCGCGATTATCCAAAATCGCATAGGGTATATTTAACTCTTCCAGCAAAAGCTTCTGAACGCCCATATACTCCATGGCGAACGCTGTCAGGTCTCTCATCAGTCTAGAGCGGCGAAGAAAATAAAACAGCACCGTCACCACAGTCAGCAACAAAACAAAAATTGTCAGCAAAACTCCTGCGCGCACATTCACAAAATAAATCGCAATATTCATCAATGCCGTGCAGCCTGTAGTGATCAACGGCCATGCCATATTCCATTTTAGTCTTGCGGATAAATCATTGATATTATTCATCGTACTCTCCATCCTGTTTGGTCTGAATAATGGACCCAAATCCCCCAATTTTAGGGTATACATAGTTACTATACCACGTTTTTTCCATTCACGCAAGCAAAAGCGGTAAGAGCCTCAAAAGATGATATTGAGACTCTTACCACTAATTGAATAATTTCTTCTACTGTAAATTACCAACGGCACTTATTTCCGCACACAAATACCTCACGCATGTTTACCTCGTCGTCAAACACCACGATGTCAGCGTCCTTCCCCGCCTCCAATGTTCCCTTATTGACTCCAAGTATCTCCGCAGGAATCTTCGTGAGCATCTTCACTGCGGTCGCCATATTTACCCCAACCTCACGGGTCATCACGCGAATTAGACGGTCAGACGTCGCGATACTGCCCGCAAATGCACTGCGATCTCTCAGCTTACAAACTCCATCCTCAATGATGAAAGGCACATTCAATGTAATACCTTCCGTCACACCGGTGCCGGCCAATGCAAGGCTATCCGTACACAAAGCCACCCTGTCTGTCCCCTTAATCTTTAAGATCATGCGAATCAGTTCCGGCGGCAGATGTCTTCCATCCGCAATGATCTCCGCATACATATCATCGTGCAGATATGTCGTCTCAATCACGCCAAGCCTTCTAAAGCCGAACTCTCTCGTGACCGTGGACGTACAGGAATACAGATGGGTAACCAGCTTACAGCCGTTCTCTATCGCCCACTGCATCTCTTTATAAGTTGCGTTGGTGTGGCCGGCAGACGCAACGATCCTGTGCTCCGTCAGATACTTACAAAATTCACCATTTTCATCATTCTCCGGTGCATATGTCCAACGGGCGATCACATCCCCTGCCTCATCAATCAGCTGCTTATATTCCTCCAGAATCGGGGGCGTAATAAAGTCGGGGCACTGTGCCCCACACTGTTCTGCACTCAGATACGGTCCCTCCAGGTGAAGTCCGATGATATTCGGCTCCAGCGCGATATCGTTCATCGCCTTCTTCACTTCCACCACTGATTTCTTCATCACCGAAAGCGGTGCCGCAGAAATCGTAGGACAGATAGATGTGGTACCGTGGGACAGATGAAAATTCGCTGCCTGCACGATATCCTCCGCGCTGCCGAAAAACTCATGTCCGGCTCCGCCGTGGGTGTGCATATCAATAAATCCGGGGGCCACGTAGTATCCTGTATAGTCATACTCCACATCATAAGGGAGTTCTGCGGAAGTCACTGCAGTAATCAAACCGCATTCGTCCATATATACGTATCCTGAACGCAGCACCTCTCCGACAATCAACTTATCACTCTTTAGTCTGGTTACCATGATTTACCTCTTACAGCAGTGATGAACT